>JAFGBG010000024.1 GCA_016933295.1 Sedimentisphaerales bacterium
ATTTCCTTTTGCACGATTGCTTTGGGCAGTCTGAATTCCGGTATGCCGTAAACCATCACACCGCCGGGCTTGTGAAAAGCCTCGAAGAGAGTGACATCGTGTCCGGCTCTTCTGGTATCGGCTGCGGCGACAATCCCCCCCGGGCCTGAGCCGATGATTGCGACTTTTTTGCCGGTTTCGGAGGCGACGGTCGGGACAGCCTCGGCCGTTTGCTCGATATCGGCGACAAATCTTTCGAGCCGGCCTATGGAGACGGCTTTTGTCGGGTCTTTGAATTTTTTGCCGACCGTGCAAGTAAGCTGGCACTGGTTTTCCTGCGGGCAGACTCTGCCGCAGACCGCCGGAAGCAGGGAATTTTCCTTAATGATGGATAATGCCTGGTTGTAATCGCCGCCGGCTATTGCGACGACGAAATCCTTGACCCGGATTCGCACCGGGCAACCCTGGACGCAGGGGGCGTTTTTACACCGAAGACATCTCTGGGCTTCGAGTTTCGCCTGGATTTCGGTATAGCCGGTCGCCACTTCGTTAACGTTTGTTCTTCTTATAACCGGATCCTGCTCCGGCATTTCCTGCTGAGGGATTTTGTATCTTTCGGTCGGAGTGAGTATCCCGGCTTTTTCCTTTTCCAAAAGCTCCTTTAGAAGTTCTTGTTTTTCTTTGTCTGTCACGGTAATAAATCTCGAAGAATAAAAGTAAAAGATTAAATATTAGAAATCAAAATTGTGGAATCATCCCCGTGGGATGATGACTTTCTCAGTTTTGCTTTTTACCTTTTACATTTTTATTTTTTTAATTTGCATTGATGCTGTTTATATTTTTCGTGCTCTTTTTGCTCCACATGCTTATATGCGTTTAGCCTTTTCATCATCAGGTCGAAATTAACTTTGTGCCCGTCGAATTCCGGTCCGTCAACGCAAACGAACTTCGGCTGTCCGTCGTATTCGATTCGGCAGCCGCCGCACATCCCGGTCCCGTCAACCATAATAGTATTGAGTGAGACCTGGGTGGGAACCTCGAGCTGCTTTGTCACTTCACAGCAGAATTTCATCATTATCGCCGGACCGATTACGAAAGCCTGGTTCGGTTTCGGATCGCGCCGGCAGATTTCTTTAAGAGGTTCTGTTACTAATGCTTTTCGCCCATAGGAGCCGTCGTCGGTTGTGACAACAAGTTCGTCGCTGATCTCGGCGAATTCTTTTTCGAGAATCAGCAGTTTTTTATTTCTTGCCCCGATGATGCTGATGATTTTATTTCCCTTGTCCCTGAGGGCAATTGCGATCGGCAGCAGGGGGGCGTTGCCGATGCCGCCGCCGACACATACGACGGTGCCGAAATTATCCAGGTGTGTTGGATTGCCTAACGGTCCGACAACATTCGCGATTTCATCTGATTCTTTCAGGTCGGATAATTCCGCCGTAGTTTTACCGACTCGCTGCCAAATCAGCCGAATTGTGCCTTTTGCCGGATCGGCTCCGGCTATCGTCAGCGGAATCCTCTCCGAGTATTCGTCGTTAATACTGATAATGACGAACTGCCCCGGTCGACGAGCCTGGGCAATCAGCGGTGCTTCGATTTCAGCGGTGAAGACATCTTCTGAAAGCTGTTTTTTTGTTATAATTTTGTGCGACATTTCTGTGTTTCTAATCAAATTTTCAATAAAGCCGTTCTTATCGCATACCTGAGTCTGATTGTCAAGGGATATGACAGTTCGCGAAAACGATAATTTCTATAAGTTTTTCTTATTCTATCATTATTTAGAGAAATTTTTGAAAAATTTTCTGAATTTTACTTGCATAAAACGAACAGTAATTCATAATATGAGTATATAGTCAATAAATGAGAATACGCTCAAGTATAAAGAAATAGAGGTAAAAAAGATGAGCGAAGAGCAATTAACACGCAAAGAACGAGAAAGGTTGCGTCATAAGCAGGAAATTTTGGACACAGCCCTTCGATTATTCTCTGAGAGGGGTTTTAGTAACGTCTCAATGCAGGAGATAGCTGATACCTCAGAATTTTCCGTCGGTACTTTGTACAACTTCTTCAATAGCAAGGAATCGTTGTTCGAGGAGCTTACAAATAGCTGCGGGGATAGAATTCTAAGGGCGCTTAAAACAATTTTGGATGAGCCGGGAACCGAAGCGGAGCGTTTAACCAATTTCATTCGGTCCTCAAGCACATTGCTCGAGGAACATTCACTATTCATAAAGCTGTATGTTTCAGAGCTTGGGACGCGGGGAGTAAAGCTGTCTAAGATACGCGAAAAGGAAAATATAGACACTATCATAAATGACGGGCTGGAGCAGATCCTCAAGGATGGGATCAGCAAGGGTTATTTTCGTCGCGTAGATCCCGCCATAACGGCGAAGGCCATTAATTCAACCATAGAAACACTGGGCTTTGAAATGGCCAGTCAGTTTGATAAGGCTGTTGCGACGGATATGTTCGCAAAGGTTGAGCAGCTTTTCGTTGGTGGTTTGCTTTTGCCGGAGGGGAAATAGTATGCAAAGAAAAGCAGTTCATATTTCCTTAGTTATAGTGTCATACCTGATTTTTATATCAGGTTGCAGCAGTTTCAACGGCCAAGAGGTTCGTCGGGAAGATGCCGAAGATTATACTAAGCAGTTAGCGGTAAAAACTCGTGAAGTGCTCGACGGGAATCAACCTCTGGATCTTTATGATTGTATCCGGATATCGATGGAAAATAATTTGTCTCTCAGGAGTGCGGAGATTCAGCAGCGTATTGCAAAGCTCGAACAGAAGGTTTCTTTCTCGAATTTTCTTCCGGCGGTAAGTCTGGGTTACGATAAGACCTGGTGGGACCCTCTGCCGCAAATCAACTTCGGGGGCACCGGCATCCCGATGCACGATAAGGACGTGCGCGAAGTGACATGGAATGTTCAATTGTCGATTTTCAATCCGGCAACATGGTTTTTATATTCCATGCACACCCGCGGGTACGAGATTGCCGAGCTTGTCACCGAATATACGTCACAGGCGATAGCACTTCAGGTAACCGCGCAGTATTATCAGTGTCTTTCACTGGAGCAGACAATCGCTGCCCTGGAGAGCCAGCTTGCCGCGGCACAGGCGGTCGAAAAAGAATTATCTGCTCTTGAGCAGGAAGGGATGGTCAGCTCATGGCAGGCGGAGCAGGGCCGTGTCATGGTGCTTGCCCGCCGGACACAGTTAACCCGGGTGCGAAAATCTTTAGAGCAGTCGAAGGCGGAGCTGTTGACAAATATGGGGCTGGACCCCACGAGCGGTATCCAGTTGAAATTACAGACGCCGTTCGATGCGCCCGATGATTCGCTCGAAGGTTTAATTACGGCAGCTTTATTGAATCATCCGAGTCTTGCGATTGCGGATCGTCAGGTCGCTATCGAGAAGGAAAAGATAAAAACCGCCGTTGCCGCTTTTTTGCCCCGGTTGAACGGATTTGCTTTGCGTATGGATACTACCGATTCGCACCAGATTTTTACCAATTACTGGTTGGGCGGATTGAGTGCCGCGATTACGGTTTTTGACGGTTTTACAAATGTTTATCAACACAAGGCCGCTAAGGAAAGCCATAAAGACGCGCTGGTTCGCAGGCAGCAAGCCACGTTGACCCTGATGCTGCAGGTGATTCGTGCTTCGGACCAGGTTCAGCTGGCACAGGATCAAATGGAGCTTGCCCGGCGGATCAATCAGGTTTCGTCGAAGCATCTGGCGGAGATTAAGCAGCAATATGAGCAGGGATTGGTTCAGGCCGGCGAGATGCTGAAAGTGACTGCCGAGGCCAATAATACGGAAATCCAGTATCTCCAGTCTCGTTTCCAGTACCAGAGCAGTATCGCCGTATTGGCCAACGTTATGGGAGAAACGCAGGTAGTTTTTTCAGGAGTCAGCGAATGAAGACAAGTCAAAGCCATGAAAAAAAATCAAAAACACATAATCGTATCGGCTTTTTTATCGTCGGATTTATCGTAGTCGTACTTTCGGCTCTTGGAATCCTGATGCTGCAGGCCGGAAAGGGCCGTGCCGCGGCGAATAACGATATCGACGAACAGTCCGAGCTTGTGCCGGTTGTTGTCACGAACCCGATACGCCGAACGTTCGAGCGGGTGATTGCAACACAGGGGAATGTGGAAGCAAAAAACATCGCTATAATCTCGCCGAGGATACCGGGTACGCTCGAAGAAATCTTTGTTGACGAAGGAGACTATGTAGTCGCCGGTCGGACCAGGCTGTTTCAGACCGACTCCCTCAAATTACAGCAGAATGTCACTATCAGGGAGCACGATTTGGCCGTGGTACTTTGTGTCGAGCAGCAGGCACGTGCCGGTCTGGAAAAAGTCACGGCGGATTTTGAAAAGGCGGAGCTGGATTTCAGGCGTTTCGAGAGGCTGCTCGAAAAGGAGGCGACGACTCCGGATTTATTCGAGCAGCAGCAGTCGCATTATAAGCAGCTTGCCGCATCTAAAAAAGTATCTCAGGCTCAGGTCGATTTGGCCGGCGAGCATGTACGTCAGGCCGAAGCGGCTCTGGCTATCGCCCGGAAAGATTTTGCTGATACTACAATTATTGCTCCTATCAGCGGAGCGATAAGTATGAGAATGGCCGAACCGGGGGAAATGGGCTCGCCGGGAGTGCCGGTACTGCGAATTGAGGATCCGAATCTTGTGGAAATCGGGGCTTTTCTGCCTGCGGCGGTTTATCCCGACGTAACGGCCGGGCAGACCCGGATGCGGGTAGCTGTCTCAGGAATCGAACTCGGTATCCGGACAATCACATACAAAAGCCCGACAATCCACCCAAAGCTGCGGACCTTCGAGATAAAATGTTTACTGGAAGAACCGCCCGCCGGAGTCGCTCCGGGCGCAATGGCGGATATTGCCGTGATTCTTGCCGGCCGCGAGGGATTGGGCGTACTGGCGGAATCCGTCCTGCAGCGGGGCGGTCGCTCGGTTATTTTTGTAATCGAGGATAATATTGCCCGGCAAAGAGAAATCCGGCCCGGGCTCGAGAACGACGGGTGGGTTGAAATACCGGACGGCGACGTGACAGAATCGATGCAGGTCGTATCTATGGGTCAATCTATGCTCGATGAAGGTATCTCTGTTTCGATACAAAAGGAGAGTGACTAATGTTTCTTTCGGATGCCTCTATCAAACGACCTATAGCCATGAGCTGTCTGATTATAGGGCTGGCATTACTTGGTTTCAACTCCTGGCGCAAAATGGGTCTGGAATTAATGCCCAAGATGGACGTGCCGTATATTACGGTGACAACGATTTATCCCGGCGCCAGTCCCGAACAGCTCGAGACTGATGTGGCCAAGCGCATCGAGGACCAGGTGGTTACGATAGACGGGCTTAAGCACGTCAGCTCCGCCTGTATGGAGAATGTCTGTCAGAGTCTGCTTGAGTTCGAGCTGGATGTTGACGTCGATATCGCAGCAACCGACGTCCGCGAGAAGCTCGACCTGATTAAAGCTGATTTCCCCGAAGACGTGGAGGATCCAAAAATTCTCAAGTTTGACATCAATGCCAAGGCGATTATCAACATGGCTTTGACAGGTGATGTACCTCTGGATGAGCTGTATGATTTTGCCGACAACACCCTTCGCGATCGCCTTACGGTCATCTCCGGTGTGGCAAATGTCGAGCTAATCGGCGGCGCCCCGCGCGAGGTCCACATTCTTCTGGATCGCGAGGCTCTGGCTGCAAAGGGACTTTCGAGTATGAATGTTGTTTCCGCCGTGCAGGCCGGTGTGCGCACGATTCCTTCCGGTCGTGTGCAGGAATTCGGTCGCGAGTACTCCGTCAAGTTCGATGCCGAATACGATACAATTCCGGAGATAGCGGAGCTGGAAGTTGCCAATGAGGAAGACCAGCGCTGTTATATTCGTGACATCGGCCGCGTTGCCATGACAACTGAAGAGCTGCGCCAGAAGGCTGCAATCGACGGCAATCCCTGTGTCTATATAAAAGTCGTGAAAAAAGCCGAAGCCAACGCAGTGCGAGTAGTCGACCGCGTTAAAGAAGCTATGGATAAGCTCAACGCCGAGCTGCCGGGCGGTATGGAGCTGGTCTGGGTAAGCGACGACGGTCGCTTTATCGAGGCTACGGTAAAAAGCGCCTGGAGCAATGTGGGGCAGGGTATTTTTCTGACCGCGCTAATCCTCTTTTTTTTCCTCTATAATATACGCGCGACTTTCGTTGTGGCGATTACCATGCCGCTGACTGTCATCATCGGCCTGTTCTTCATTCAGCTTGCCGGTTACACACTCAACAACTCGACCCTGATTGCAATCGGCATGTCGGTCGGTATCCTGGTTACAAACTCTATCGTGGTCCTCGAGGCGATAGTCAAACGTCTGAACAAAACCGGGGATCCCAAAGAAGCGGCACATTTAGGCAGTAAGGAAGTGACCGTGGCGGTACTGGCGAGCGCCGGAACAAATATCGTCGTTTTGTTTCCAATCGCGATGATGGGCAGTATCGTAGGGCTGTTTATGAGGCCGCTGGCCGTGAGCATGCTGATAATGACGGTGGTATCGCTGTTTATCTCCTTCACGTTGACACCCATTTTATGCTCGGTTCTGCTCAAACCGGTCAAGAACCGCAGGGGATTACTTGCGTGGATGGAGACTCGATTCAACCGGGGACTCGACGGGATACTTGCGCGATATAAGGCGATTCTGTCTTTTACCGAGAGGCATCGTTTCGCCGCTTTGGGAGTTGTTATTTTGGTTATATTGATGTTTGTTCATGCGATGTCACTGGCCGGCAAAGTGGGCTTCGGTTTTGTCGATCAGCCCGATCAGGGCCAGTTGTTCGTCAAGCTCGAATATCCGACAACATACGACCTGAGCAGAACGCAGGAGCGGGTCCTGGCCATCGAGGAAAGACTCAAGGATGTTCCGGAACTAAAACACATGTTAAGTTCCATCGGAAAAGTCGAAGGAATCATCGGGCAATCCACCGAGGGAGTTTACCTTGCCCAGTTGCTTCTTGTCTTTACCGATCGTAACCAGCGATCTCTGACGATAAATCAGTTGCAGTCACTGGTACGTTCCAGACTGGAAGATTATCCGGAATGCATCGTAACCGTTACTCAGCCGACGCTCGTCGGCGGACAGTCGCAGGATATACAACTGGAAATCGCCGGTGACGAGCTGGAAACTCTCGAACGGCTCGCCGTGCGGGTGATGGACCTGGCCGGTGGAATCAAAGGTTTCAC
The DNA here is from genome assembly GCA_016933295.1 of Sedimentisphaerales bacterium. GTDB lineage: Bacteria > Planctomycetota > Phycisphaerae > Sedimentisphaerales > Anaerobacaceae > JAFGPS01. The sequence continues at coordinate 7,231 of JAFGBG010000024.1, forward strand.
CGATACCGATACGACGGTGAGGGCGGGCAAGCCTGAGCTGGCGATCCATCCCGAGCGTGCCGTTCTGGCGGACCTGGGAATTTCGCCCGTCAATCTCGGTATGGCCCTGCGGGCCAATCTGGACGGCCTTGAGGCAGGGACATTCAAACAGGGTGACCGTAACTATGACATCGTGGTTGAACTGGCCGAGCAGCCCGGCAAAAACCAGGTCGAGCGATTTCTTTTCCCCGCCGCACCGGGCCGGCCGATAGTGCTGCGTAATCTCGCTCGTATCGAGGAGCGTACGGCTCCTATCCAGATAACGCGTAAAGACAAACGCCGGGTCTCGAAGGTCCTGGCCGGTCTAACGGCGGAGCTGCCGCTCGGGACTGGTGTCGGCTTGTTGAACGAGCAGATCGAAACCAGAGGGCAATTCCCGCCGGGATACAGCTACGGCTATAGCGGAATGTATGAAGTAATGAGTGAGGCAAATGCGGAATTCGGCGAAGCTTTTCTGGTGGCCGTGGTTCTTGTTGTCCTGACTCTTGCGGCGATTCTCGAATCTTTCAGGCAGCCCGGACTGATCCTGGTGACCATTCCGCTGGCATTGATCGGCGTGATTTGGGCGCTGGCTCTGACCGGTTTTAGTTTTTCGGTATTCGTGCTTATGGGAATTGTTATGATGATTGGTATCGTGGTCAACAACGCCATACTTATCATGGACCAGTTCAACGTGCATGTATCCGAGGGAGTGCCGCGACACAAGGCTATGATAACGGCGGCATCCGAGCGGTTCCGCCCGATTGTTATGATCACCCTCGCGGCGGTCCTTGGTATGCTTCCTTTAGCCGTCAGTAGGGGGTTGGGCGCCGAGATGCGAAACGGCGTAGGTATTGCCTCGGTCGGCGGTATTCTCGTCTCGGGTGTGCTGACGCTTATCGTAATGCCTGTCCTGTACGATTTGTTCACGCGGAAGGGCTTTAAACGCTGATCGTGTATTAACTATAGCGGCGGCAGGGAACGCATTCACACACAAGGCTGAGAGAGGCGAAAAGTTCCGTTATCTGGCAATTAAATCCTGCTCAGAAAGCTGATAAATCAGATCGCTCGTATGTTCGACCGCCGTAGTGACTTTCTCCTCGCTCCAGCGTGCCACGGCGAATGTTACTCCTTCGTCCTCTGTAGTGGCTTCTCTTAACGCTTCGTCATAATGGAAATCGCCGCCGTTCTTAAACTCGAAGGTATCGGCGACTATAGAGCCGTAAGCGTCTCCGTTGGCATAGAGAAGGACGTCATCGTTCGGGGCGTAGATAACGCCGGTCCATTCGCTATTTGCCTTTACGTCGAGTGTCTGTTTACCCTCACCTGTCGCAAATAATTTAAGCGTTGAAGCTTCTTCCGGTGGAGCTTCGGTATTGATACCGCTTCCTTCGCGGCAGACGATATTTCCATCGACATATATGGTTAAGGATGCGCCGTCTTTTACTACAATCTCACAGCCCTGATCGAGTTCGATATCTCCGGTAATGTGCAGCACTACATCTCCCTCGCTCACTTCCAGGATGGTGTCACTTTTGCCTTTCTGGAGGTCGATTTCAGTATATACGCCGTTATCGGCGGAGGTGAGTGAGATTGTTGTTCCTTTGCCAGTAATGGATTTGCTCATCTTGGTTAATACCGGCGGGCTTATTTCTTTCAAGGAATCTTGTATCGTTGCGGCACGTTTATTACCGCTTATCGTTGCGCCAAGGTCTTTGATACCGGTTTCCGGGTCGCCGCCGATTCCCACGAGTACATCGCCCTCTACGACAACATTATTATTCAATACGACACTCGCTTCGGAAGTGCTCTGGCTGCCGATATACACTTTTATATCGGAATCGGATGGGTCCATTGAATTATATCCGTCAATAACCGTATCGGATTTCAATATCAAAGAATCTCTTGTCAAAATCGCGTGATCGAAAATTCCCTTAAGACCGATGGTCGCGCGGATTAATCTTGTTGCATCTCCGGATTTTCCGACGGATGTGATAACGTAACCGCTTGCGAGATCCCCCGTCACGATATAACTGAAGGTGGCGTCACAATCACTGAGGCAGACATTTAAAGCGGGTGAAGGGGTAGAGCCGTCCCACGATTTGTCCTGGAGTTTCAGATTCATTTCGTAGAGAGCTTTTGTCAGCCCGGCATCGGCCGCGCATCGAGCTGTAATATCCGAGGCGGTTCGAAAAGAATAAATCCGACTGTTCAAGCTCATGCTCAAAAGAGTCGAGCCCATGATTAGCAGCAGCACGATGGCGATTAACGCCAGCGGAAGTGCGGAGCCGCGATTTCTGAACTGGATTTTTTCCATAGCCGTTTTCCTTTTTTTTGTGAGAAATTTTATTGATTATTTGTGACTGCGGATGTGACAATCATATTTGTCTGCTTGCCGTCATCGAGCTTAAGTATCATCTGGGCGGAACGACCGAATTGTTTAAATGTGCAATCGGACACATTGCTGCATATAGTCTCAACGCTTATGGTCGCCCTTGGACTTAATTGGCCGTATTCCAGGTATAGCTTATCATCGCTGTGATACAAACGTTTGTAAATATCTGTTTCGATCGATTCGTCGTTGTAATAACCATAAAACTCGATCCATTCGCCGGTATCGCTTACTATTATTTTTTCGCTGCTTGCGTTGCGCACAATCGAGTCAAACTGTTTTCTCACTGCGTATCCTTCGGTGACCACATCAGAGTTTATTCGACCGTACATATTGCTCCAGCCGCGCTGGTTGTCAAGAATAACAGTACCTATTCCAGCCGCGATGATTATCATGAATACTATAGTAATCATCAGCTCTACGAGCGTAAATCCCGCCGGTGCGGCATGTTTCTTTTTATTCATTATTCCCTCTTAAATTTATTATAACGTCATGACGTAGGTTGTGAGACTGTACGTTTTATCCGTATTTTTAATTCCGTCCTGGCCTCGCTGCGACCAGGCGACAACAACGTTCAACGCTCTCAATCCCGGCTGAACGTCTTTCCAAGACAGGCTTGCGTAATAATCGGCGCCGTCGGTGTCGTCTTCGTCTTCGTCCAGAATTATTTTATAACTTCCCAACAAAGTAAAATCGTCGGGTTTGTCGGGGCCTTCGTTTTGTATCAGTGTCATATCCGAACTGAAATAGGCGACCGGGTCGTAGCCGGTGTCTCCCTTGATTCCCCTCCAGTTTTCACAAAGCATAAGCGCGATTCTTGCTGCGGATGTTTGTGCGGCGGCTTTTCTTGCATCCAGGCCGGCGTAATATCTGAAGTTGGAAGTTCCGATAAGCGCTATAAGAATAAGGGCGGTTGTTATCAGAATAGATACCAGTGTTGCCCCGGCGCATTTGCGAATTTTATATTTCTTTGAAATCATTTTTCTTTCGCCTTGTTGTACAATATTAATAGGGCATTTAAGTAACGTGGTATTGCCCTGTTGTTATAGGACCTACATTGTTAGAAGTTGACTGTTTTAATACAGACGGACCTTTCTTCGATTCAATCGGTATATACAATCAGGGAGTTTATCTGAAAATGGCATTATTTGGCCCCCAATGTATCCGCTGTTTAAATTATACTCGAAAATGGAGGAAAAGCAAAAAATTTACAATCAGTCGATAAATTCCGCCGGTTCGTCGATGTTCTCTGATGTCGATTGTATTTCTTCGTTCTGCTCTTTTTCCGCCGGTTTGTTTTGTGGAGGAAGCTCGGCAATCGGAATCGGTGGTTTTTGGGATTGTTCGAGTAAAGTCGGTCCGGCGTAATCCGCTTCTACGTTCATAATGGCCGATTGTACGGCCTGTTCGGCAGGTTCTTCGGTTAAGGATCGGATGTAAATGGAGGAAGGTGTTGGCTGTTCGGCCCAGACTAATTTCTCTCTGATCAATTCTAAAAGCGCCAGAAACAGCCCTACCATCACAACGCGATTGCTTTCGGCCTCGAAAAGATGCTCAAATCGCAGTGGCCCTTCCGTTTGAAGCCGGTGCAGGATTTCTATCTGGTACAGGTCGATTGGAGTGTCGTCGGAGATATGTCTTATATTGCTGGTATCGCCGACCGCTTTACAAATCGAATCGAAGGCCTCGAGAAGGTCCCAGATACTGACTTGATCGATATCGATCTCCGGCTCGGCGTCGGATTTGAACTGCTCGGCGGCAATATTCGGGCGTGGGAAGCGTTCCTTGTGCTCATCAGCGGCGGCGTTGAGCCGGTTGGCGGCGTCTTTGAATTTCTTATACTCCAGGAGCTGGCGTATCAACTCCGTTCGCGGATCGCTGAGATCGTCGTCCTGGAACTGTTCCGGTTCGGCTTTTGGCAGCAGCATTGCCGATTTTAGCTGCATCAGGGTCGCGGCCATCACCAGAAAGTCGCCTGCCAGATCGATATCGAGACTCTTCAGCACCTCGATATAGTGAATGTACTGATCCGTGATTTTGGCGATAGGGATGTCGTAAATATCCACCTCTTCCTTTCGAACGAGGTAAAGCAACAGGTCTAAGGGGCCTGCAAATATTTCAAGATCTACGCGATAGTCAGCCAAATTTCGTCCTCGATGTCAATTGTCCTGAATATTGTCGGATTCCAGAATTTGCCGGGCCTCTTCAGCCCGGCTTTCGAGAGTTTGCAGCTCGACCTGTCCCAGTGCCGGTAAACCGGAGTATGTATTTGCCGTGTTCTCGCCGGCGGCAATTGCCTCGATACCGTTTTCAGCGAGCAGTTGTTTCGCCATTTCCGCTTCGATGTAGCTTGGGAATTTCGCGATTGTGACAAGTTTATCAGCCATTTTCAAGCTCCTAATCCTACCGCCTCTCTGGCTTTGGTGAGTGTTTCGACGGCTACGGCTTTTGCCCGCTCGGCGCCGTTTGCAAGAACTTCTTTTACTTTGTCGATATTATTTTCGAGATCGGCTCTTTTCTGTCGATACGGCTCGAAATGTTCTATTATTAATTCAGCGAGGCGTTTTTTGGCTTCGCCGTAACCCATTCCGCCGCTTCGGTATTTATTTTCCCACTCCGCCAGCTCGTCCTTTGATGCGACCAGTCTTAAAAGGGCGAATACATTGCATTTGTCGGGATCTTTTGGTTCTTCGACCGGCGTGGAATCGGTCACGATTTTCATTATTTTTTTTCTGACGCTTTCCCGCGGTTCGAAAATCTCGATTGTGTTTCCGTAGCTTTTGCTCATCTTTTGGCCGTCGATACCCGGTACTACGGCGACGGATTCGATGATATAATCTTGCGGGATGGTAAAAACTTCGCCGTATGTGTTGTTAAATCGCCCGGCTATGTCACGAGTCACCTCGATATGCTGCTTTTGGTCTGCCCCGACCGGTACGAGATCGCTGTTGTAAATAAGGATGTCCGCCGCCTGAAGCACAGGATATGCGAACAATCCGTGATTGGGGCTTAAGCCCTGGGCGACCTTGTCTTTATAACTCGTACATCGCTGTAAAAGCCCCATAGGTGTTACGCAGGACAGCAGCCATGTCAATTCCGTCACTTCAGATACGTCGGACTGGCGCCAGAAAACGGTTTTTTCCGTATCGAGGCCCAGTGCCATATAGTCGATTGCGACGTCGATTGTATTTTCCCGGACTTCGGTGGGCCTGGGATTGCTAGTTAGAGCATGGTAATCGGCGATAAAATAGAAGCAGCTATGCTCGGCCTGTAATTGCAGATGCTGCCGCATGGCACCAAAAAAATTGCCTATATGAAGCTTGCCCGAAGGTTGTATGCCCGAAAGAATCCTCAACTTTATCTCCTGTTAAAAAAAAACGCAGAATTTAAGGTAAATGTTAAAACTATCGTAATCAGGTAAGTATAACTGTATTCGACTAAATGTCAAGTATTCGCGTTTATTGTTCTCAGACAATATACATTCGCTTGCTCGTTGGATGTTTTTGGGAGGCCCGGCCGGGAATTTGCCGGGGGAAATACAGGGGATGTACTCTATAAAGAGCAGAGATGCGATCTCGTGGAATCGCATCTCTGAAAAATATATATCCGCCGCTTCCGTGTCTTTTTAAAAATACACAGAGCTCAACCTCATAAAACCGGAGATAACAAGCTCCGATATCTGAAGTAGTATCTACTGGATGTCGGTGTGTATGGAAAAACTCTTAGATTGCCCAAGGTCTATGGCGTTTACCAATATTACTTTTGAAAAAGCAGCTTGGTAGCTTAAGCTCTGCCGAGGGTTTTCATGTACTTCTTCGACTTGCGAAGGCCCATGCGTGACGCTTTCTTTTTCACCGCATCGGTCGGGCGTCCCAGCTTCGCGGCTATTTCGGCCGTGGGATTGTTACCGAAGAGTTTTTTCAGTAGGGCTATATCAGCTTTTGTCCATAATCCTTTTTTCGTTTGCTTTTTAGCTTTTTTCTTTTTGGCCATTATATGCCTCCTTTCATTATCATCGGATTTTTAAACTCGCACAGGATTTTTGTGTATTGTATTCATCGATGTGACAACAATCAAACTTTTTTTTGCTCTCCGGCAAAAAAAGGTTAGCTAATATATCCTGCTTAAAACTGTTCAATCCGTTCGGAATCCAATGTTTTAAGACTAACAAAACCTCCCATTCTCTTATTTACGGCTTAATAACGTGTCACAGCATACCATGACACCGTAAACGATAAACCCGAAAAATACAAGAAAAAGTCGGCCCGGTATATAAAAAAAATTCCATAAAATTTTGAATCCGTATATTTTTCGATCGTTGCCGGGCGGGTCCCGGTAAAATTGTCCCGATATTATTTTAAGAATTTATTTCCTTCTAAATCACGGGGCCGGGAATAATATTATGTGATAATATACAAAAAATAATGCCGATTTTCAAAAGCCCTCGCCGGAGCGACGATATGATTTGCTTCGCTGCAAAAGTATTTTGCCCTTTTTAACATGAGACTGTAGGGCCTAAGCTGTTTGTATGCAAGAAGTTACTGTTGTCACTTTGCTGTGTCGTGGTTTTTGCAGGCTTTATTTTTGGGGATAAATTTTCTTTTTTTAGTAGAGTCATAAAAAAATACAATACTTGACTTGTCTTTCGGTTTGTATTAGCATATCGTCTCATTGCATAAATTATTCGGATCAGATAGAGACTGATAAGTGAACGATTTTGTTTTTTCAGGAGAGTTAAAATGGAGCAAATCAAGGTACTGTTAAATGAGAGTGATATCCCTCGGCGATGGTACAATCTGGCGGCGGACCTGCCGACTCCGTTGCTGCCACCGCTTGGGCCTGATGGCAATCCTGTTTCGCCGGATATGCTTGCCCCGGTGTTTCCTATGAATTTGATTGAGCAGGAAGTCAGCGCCGAAAGATGGATTGATATCCCCGAGGAAATCCTCAATATTCTTTATCGCTGGCGGCCTGCGCCGCTGAGAAGGGCGCTTTATCTCGAAAAATTCCTCGGAACGCCGGCCAAAATATACTTCAAGGATGAAAGTGTCAGCCCGCCGGGAAGTCACAAACCGAATACCGCCGTCGCTCAGGCGTGGTACAACAAGCAATTCGGTATCGAAAGATTGACGACCGAAACCGGTGCCGGGCAGTGGGGCAGCGCTCTCGCGTTTGCCTGCAAGCTCGTCGGGCTTGAATGCAAGGTCTTTATGGTCAGGATAAGCTTCGACCAGAAGCCGTTCAGGAAGATGATGATGGGTGTCTGGGGGGCGAATTGTGTCGCCAGTCCCAGTTCTGAAACGAATGCCGGAAGACACGTGTTGGAGAAGATGCCGGATACGCCGGGCAGTCTGGGAATCGCCATAAGCGAGGCGATAGAGCAGGCGGTGACTGATACCTCCGGCAAAACCCGTTATTCTCTCGGCAGCGTGCTAAACCACGTGTTGCTACATCAGACAATAATCGGTCTCGAAGCCAAGAAACAGTTGGAAATGGTCGGTATAAAAAAGCCGGATGTTGTTATCGGTTGTGCCGGCGGCGGCAGTAATTTTGCCGGCTTGTCCTTCCCGTTCGTCGCCGATAAAATTAACGGCGCCGATATCAAAATCATCCCGGTCGAACCGACGGCATGTCCGACCATGACACGGGCACCTTTCGTATATGACTTCGGGGACACGGCGTGCACTACTCCGCTTTTGGCGATGCATTCGTTGGGGCATTCGTTTGTTCCGCCTCCGATTCACGCCGGCGGTTTGCGTTATCACGGCATGGCGCCGCTGGTTTGTCAGGCTATCGTTGAAGGTCTGTTGGAACCGAGAGCTTATCATCAGTTGCAGTCGTATGAGGCTGCGATTACCTGGGCCGGAACCGAAGGATTCATTCCCGCTCCGGAAACCAGCCAGGCTCTTGCCGCGGTTATAGACGAAGCAAAGAAGGCAAAGGAAGAAGGAAAAGAAAAGGTCATATTGTTTAACTACAGCGGCCATGGCCTGATGGACCTGACAGGCTACGATGCTTATCTTTCCGGCAGGCTAACCGATTATGAGCTTCCGGACGAAGAAATGCAAAAATATCTCAAGGACCTGGAACAATTGCCTAAGGCCGAAATGAGAAAAACCGGTAAATGGTAAAGTTTACTTTTCATTTATCCGCGACGCAAATAAGGAAAGACGTGTTGTAATAAGTAAATTTATTGAAAGGAGATAATTATGAAAAAGCAGTTTTTGTTGTGTGCCGTAATTGCTCTGATTACGGTATCGCTGGGCTATGCTCAGGAGCCCGAAGTCACAGGTTCAGCCAGCCTGACATTTACGGGTAAATATGTATGGCGCGGCTTTAATGTTTTTGGAGCAAAAAGTGCGATTCATCCGATGGTGGATTTGTTTATGCCGAATTGCGGTGTTGGATTGAGTGCCGAAGGACACAGGGCGAATTCGTCAGGCTATGAAAACGCCGAACGCTGGGATTATTCTTTGTATTACCTCGGTAAAATGTTTCAGGGTGAATCCTACGAAATGAATTACAGACTTGCTTATGTTTACTACAATTTCCCGCAACAGAGCAGTCATTCGAAAGGTGGTGTTGCCACCCCTACTAATACCGATCCTGGCGTATTCGACCTCCATGAAGGTCATGCCGTAATGTCATTTCCGAAACTTTTGCCGGTACAGGGCCTGGTTCCTACGTACGTTCTTGTCAGGTTGATGCCGGTCAACAGCGGCACTACGGTTGGGGCGAATTCCCCGAGCGGCGGCACCGCCTCCGGCTTTGCGCATATTTTCATGCTCGATTATCAGGTGCCTGTGACTTGTCCTTTCACCGGTCTGGACAGAAAAGTGAATTTCCACTCGGAAGTTGTTTTTAACGACGGCGTGGCACCCAACGGGGCAAATGCCGACCATGACTGGTCGAATGCCGTGTTCGGAGTTTCGACAAATTATGAAATTGAAGAGAATCTGTATTTCACACCTGGATTCTACTACCAGTCTTCATGGGATGATTCGGTCAATTCGAGCGATGAA
>JAFGBG010000192.1 GCA_016933295.1 Sedimentisphaerales bacterium
ACGATGGCAAAAGCCCTCGGCGGCGGCGTGCCAATCGGGGCGATGATGGCAAAAGAAGAAATTGCCGCTTCGCTGGTCCCCGGCAAACACGCAACGACATTCGGCGGAAGCGCACTGGTCTGTGCCGCGGCGATTGCCGTCATCGAGGCGATAGAAGAGGAAAACCTGCTGGAAAACGCAAACCGGCTCGGCAAATATATTATGGAAAAGCTCGAACAGATAAAGCAAAAGCACAGCATTATCGAGAGCGTTCGCGGTGTAGGTATGATGGTCGGAGTGCAATTGAGCTGCCCGGGAGCCGACATCGTTAATAAATGCCTGGAAAACGGTCTGCGTATAAACTGCACGCAGGGAACTGTTTTGCGGTTCATGCTGCCGATGATTGCCACCGCCGAACAGATCGACAGGGCGATAGAAATTTTTGATGGTGTTTTAAGTGAGGGATAAATGCCACAGAGGCCACAAAGATTTTTAGCCACAGAGCTCGCAGAGGGCACAGAGAATTAAATAGATAAGCCACAGAGGGCACAGAGGACACAGAGAATTAAAATAAATGGCGGATGAGTTAACAGAAAAAATAATCGGCGCTGCTATAGAAGTTCATCGAGAGCTTGGCCCCGGACTGCTTGAATTGATTTACGAAGAAGCTTTATGCTATGAATTTGAACTTCAAAAAATAAAATATAAAAGGCAGATGCCTGCTGATGTTATTTATAAGGGCAAAGTAATCAAAGGTCAGAAAATCGACCTGCTTGTTGAGGACGAGGTTGTTGTAGAAATAAAATCGCTGTCAAAGATGCCGGAAGTCGCACTGGCTCAGACCCTCTCGTATCTCAAGGCAACAAACCTCAATCGAGGGCTGATAATAAACTTTGGAGAGAAACGACTCATCGACGGCATTAAACGTGTTGCCTTGTGATAGCCACAGAGTTTTTAGCCACAGAGCACACAAAGGCCACAGAGAATTATAAAATTAAGCCACAGAGAACACAGAGAGCACAGAGAATTATAAAATTAAGCCACAGAGAACACAGAGGACACAGAGAAAAAATATAAGCCTCAAGTTGGAAATGGAAAGCAAAGAAAATAATGACATTTTTAATCTTGCCGCTGATAACATAATTAAGTGGTATGAGCAAACACGTACTACGATGGTCACGATAAAGCTATCAAGTCAACATGATGTAGAATTAATGGGTATTTTGTTGGCAGCACGAAAACATACTTTAGGTGTTTTGACAACATTAGCAAATAAAAATATTCTCTCAACGCATGCGCTGTTGCGAGTTCTTGTTGAGATTTTTATTGTTCTGAAATGGATTCTAAATGTATCAACAAACGATACGAAAACTAAATCCGATGAGGTTTATAAAAGACTAAGAAGATGGGATATCACCCGCTTGAATAAAGATAAGATAATGCTTGAAAATCTCCCTCGAACGTCAGAAGTCGAATCAGCTATTAAACAGATCGAAGATGATATTGATAATTTGAAAAATGCTGGTATAAAAGTTCTACCCAATGTTAAGCAGTTGCACGATGACTTATTGCAAAATGAATCGGGAGAAATATATGCAAAATCCTATATGACGTACAGTCGTGCCATTCATCTTAATAGAAATATTACGGAAAAATTGGCTTGGACACGGCGAGAGAATGAAGAACCAAAAGAAGTTTTATATAAAGACGATATTGAGCCGGATGGTTACGAGTTATTAATTATTGCGAGTATTTCTTGTGATATAAATAAAGCTATAAGAGATTTTTATAATTGGAACTCTGACGTAATACAGCATGAATACGAACAGTTAAAATCGAGATTAAACAAAAATTGAATTTCTCTGTGTTCTCTGTGCCCTCTGTGGCTTAAACAACAGAAACCTCTTTGGCTCAAGAAGTGGAGTAATAAATGAAGGATTTTCTGACGATAATCGATTGCCCGGTGGAATTTCTCAAAGATTTGCTCCGGATAAGCACGAGACTGAAAAGACTATATACGTTCGGCGGCAATGACCCGTGCCTTGCCGGACAGACTCTGGCGATGCTTTTCGAGAAGCCCAGTCTGCGAACACGAATCAGCTTTCAGGTCGCCATGACGGACCTCGGCGGCCATCCGATTTACGTCAAGCCCGAAGACATCGGCGGCATCGGCAAACGCGAGCCGGTCAAAGACATCGCACGGATTCTCAGCCGATACGTTGACGGCATTATGGCCAGAACGTTCGAGCACAGTACAGTTACCGAGCTGGCTCAATACGCGAGCGTGCCGGTAATCAACGCCCTTACGGACTGGTCGCACCCGTGCCAGGCGATGGCGGACGTGCTGACTATCGAGGAACATTTCGACGATATCAAGGGTATCAATATCGCCTTTATAGGTGACGGCAACAACGTGGCGCGGTCACTGGCTTTTGCCTGCGCAAAACTGGGTATGAAAATGATTGTTGCGACACCGGCCGGTTATGAGCTTGACACCGAGACAATCGACAGGGCGAATCAGGTATCGGCGGGTTGTATCCGGCAGACGCACGACCCGAAAGAAGCGGTTGCCGATGCGCATATTATTTATACCGATACCTGGGTCAGTATGGGTCAGGAGGCAGAAAAACAGAAGCGTCGCGAGGATTTTGCCGCTTTTCAGGTCAACGCCGAACTGGTCAAAACCGCGCCCGACCACGCGAAGATTATGCACTGCCTGCCGGCATATCGCGGATTCGAGATTACCGATGAAATCGCCGAATCGCCGAAATCGATAATGTTCGACCAGGCGGAAAATCGCCTGCATTTCCAGCGGGCACTGCTGAAAAAACTCATGAGCCAGCAATCATGACTTGCCATAAAATGATAATTACATTAGGTGTCAGAAATAATGGAAGACGAGTATCCACCAAAATACATCAAAGAAAACGAGGAAGTTTTTGACAGGTTCACATTTGATTATCTGTTCAAACGACTTTTAGCAGATGGTTATGACCATGAAGAGGCCAAAGATACCATATTATATAATTGTGCCCTGAGCACATTAGTCATGCAAGAGAGGTTATATAACAAGTTTTATCTGAAAATATCTGTAGATAATACGATATCAACTGATTTGCTGGAGCTTCAAAGAGAGTATTTTCATAAAGCATTCAATAATAGCAATTGACTATTTACAGAATTGAGGAGCGAAATTGCATAGCGGTATATCAAACAAGTATAATAATTGATAAATGATAGCTTTGCTGGGGCAGATATAAAAATGGATGAGAAGGAACCAATAGAAACAAGGCCGCTCGAGACGGTCGAGCCGATAGGCAAGCGCGTCCTGATTCGCAAAGACGAGGACAAAAAGCAGACCAAAGGCGGCATACAATTACCCGACAATATCGAGATTCCCACCATCACGGGCCGGGTCGTATCCATTTCCGCCGAGATTGAAAATTCGCCGGACATCCCGCTACGGCAGTACGATAAAGTGCTTTTCAATCCCAAAGGCGCCATACCCGTCGATTTCGAAGGCGATAATCGCCTGTTCGTGGTCGAAGTCGAAAACGTCGTCGCAGTCTTTAGAAAATCCTGAAATTCAGGGAAATGTTCGGGTTAACTACCTTGATTTTTTTGTCACATTTGCTACGATACCACGCTATGAAAACACAAAAACATCTCTATTTATTAATCATCGTTTGTGCCGGACCTGCATTTTTATTTGCCGTGGTCTTTGGTGCAATAACCCCCGTCTCATTGTATGCCCAGCAGAGCATGGTGTCTGTGTCTGATCCGTGTGAGATACCGGTTCCCCCGATAGATACTCCGATGGGCAAACTGCCCGGCGCCGATGAGCTGCCCGTGCGCGAAAAAATGCCGGACGTGATGACTATGAACGACGGCACAAAAGTGACAACTCCGGAACAATGGAAACAGCGGCGGAAAGAAATAAGGCGCACACTCGAATATTACGCAACCGGCCAGGTACCCCCGGCCCCGGGCAATGTTAAGGGCAAAGAAGTTCTCTCTCAGACCATAGCTGACGGCAAAATAAAATACCGGCTGGTTCATCTTACTTTCGGCCCCGAAGAAAAGCTCAGCCTCGACATCGGCATTTTTACCCCGGCCGAGGGTGGGCCGTTCCCCACGATTATCCTGCAGGGCGGCACTCCGCCCGGTGCCGTGCCTTTGCCGCGTTTGCCACAAGGCCCCAATCAGGGTCGCGGCAAAAACGTGCTCATAATGGTGGGCCCGGTGCCATCCGAAAATGACATAAGACGCGAAGAATCCCCGGTTCCCATCTCCTCTGCCCAAAATATGGCCCAAAGATTCATGTATATATTTGAGCGAGGTTATGCCTTAGTCATGTTCAATCCCAACGATTGCGCCGAAGATACGACTCTGCGTAATCTTGATGGTAGCTGGGCCTTTCGCAACACGCGTTTCTTTCCCAGCTATCCCGGCTACGACTGGGGGATTCTCGCCGCATGGGCATGGGGCGCCTCTCGCGTGGCGGATTATCTGGAAACAGACCCGGCCATCGATAAGAACGTACTAATTATAACTGGTGCTTCACGGAACGGCAAATCCTCCATGATAGCGGCGGCGTTCGACGAGCGTCTCATGGGCGCGCCCGTAGTTACCGGCGGCGGCGGCACAGGTGCATATCGATTCGCAGGCCCGCGCGGCAGCGAGACACTGGACCTGATGGAAACAAAATATCCCAACTGGTTTTCTCCGAACCTGCATCAGTTCCGCGGCCACAAAGAAAAGCTGCCTTTCGACCAGCACTTCTTCCTGGCCCTTTGTGCGCCAAGACCCTTTATCAGTTTAGAGGGCATGACCGACAGGATTTCTCTGCCGGAGGCGGTCAGGCAATCGATATTCGGCGCAAAACCGGCATACAAACTCTACGGCGCCGAAGACAGGCTCGGCGTAAACTTCGCGAACCACGGCCATACCCTCAACGAGGAGGACTGGACCGCGATGATGGACTTCGCAGACAAGCATATGCGTAACAAGCCTGTGGAGCGCACTTTCGACAGTTTCCCCACGGAAGAGCAGCTCGATGCGGCAAGAGGTAAATAATTTTCGATAATTTTCACATTGAAAGGTAGCCACCGATGAAGAAATCCGTTGTTTTTTCTTATATGCTCGTAGTATCGGCCTTGCTTCTAATGTTCTCTTTGCCTAACGAACAGGCTTGTGCCGCAACCGAGACAAAGACCTTCAATGTGCGTGACTTTGGTGCCAAAGGCGACGGAGAAACCGCCGATACGGCGGCCTTCCAGAAAACTCTTGATACCTGCGCGGTCTCAGGCGGAGGGCAGGTCATTGTGCCCGAGGGCCGTTATCTTATCGGCAGTGTTCAGATAGGCTACCAGACCATACTCAAGCTCGAACCCAATAGCGTGATAATCGGCAGCTCTGACCCGAACGACTATCCCATGGTTGACATCCGCTGGGAAGGGCGATGGCAGCCCGGACGCCGCGGCCTGATTTACGCGTCCAATGTGGACCATATCGGTATCATCGGGCCGGGCCGCATCGAGGGTAATCCCAGAGTCGCGGCGCCGCAAAATCCGCGGGGCGCCGTAGTGCTGGAGCCGGTTAACTGCAATGACGTGCGATGGGAAGATTTCACCGTCACTCAGGGCGGCAACTGGGCAACGCATCCGACCTACTGCACGGACGTGGTCATAAAGAATGTCACTATCGAGGGAAGGCGCGACGGTATCGATGTCGATTCCTGCCGGAACGTGATTATCGAAGGCTGCAACATAGATACCGGCGACGATTGCATAAGCCTAAAGTCCGGCCGCGGCATGAACGGTGCACGCATCGGCAAACCTACCGAAAACGTGGTCATCCGGGACTGTACTTTGCGAGGTCGGATTTTTGCCGGTATAGGCATCGGGAGCGAAACTTCCGGGGGTGTGCGCAACGTGCGCATCGAACGCTGTAAATTTACCTGCCGCACATTCGCAATATACATCAAGACCCGAATCGGCAGGGCGGGTGTCACCGAAAACATCCACGGCGAAGATATAGACGTGCTGAGCGGCGGTTTTCTCCGGATTAATCTCACACGGGGCGGCAACACAAATACTAAAGATGACCCCGTCGAAGGTCTGCTCGGATATCCTTCGGCGGCAAACCTGAGCTTTTCCAGCGTGCGACTGCACGACGCAACAGAGATTGTAAGAGCCGTCGAAGTTGCACCGGAAAAACCTGTGCAGGGATTATCTCTGACAAACATAACCGGAACCGCGGTAAAAGGCATGAACCTAATGCACGTACGAGACCTCGCTCTGAAAGATATTAACGTAACCGGATTCGACGGGCCTTTGTTGACTGCCGAGGATGTAACCGGCACAGGGCTTAATTAGCTTCTCAATCCGCCCGGCCTGCAAAATGCAATTAAATCATCATC
Organism: Sedimentisphaerales bacterium; assembly: GCA_016933295.1. Taxonomy (GTDB): domain Bacteria; phylum Planctomycetota; class Phycisphaerae; order Sedimentisphaerales; family Anaerobacaceae; genus JAFGPS01. Next base: position 6,401 of record JAFGBG010000192.1, read on the forward strand.
AATAAAATCTCTCGTCTGACTGGAATAAATATTTCCCGCCGCTTAGTGTTTATGTTAAATTTTCGATATTTGCCGGAAATCCGGCGGAACTTTCCTGGAGTTGCGCCGACTTTATTTGCGGATAATGTTGAATGAAAGATAAAATTACCAAGGAATTTCAGGAGTTTTGGACCAGAACTGCCGCTAAAGTGCGGGCGTACATGTTTTGTGCCTGCGATAACTGGGACGATGCGGACGATATGACACAGGATTGCTGCCTGCGGGCGCTGAATGCCTGGGGGCAGTTCAACGGCAGGGCGAGCAGGCAGGCGTGGCTTTTTGGAATAGCCAGAAGAACACGGGCCGACTGGTTCCGGCAAAAGAGACGCCGGAATGTCACCGTACATCCCGATAATATGGACAAACTGCAGAAAGTCGAAGCCGAAAAGTCGAATATTAATGAAATTGAAAAAATCTGGAATGTTATAAAAGATTTGAACACCGAGCAAAGCGAAGTCATTCACTTGAGATTCGCCGCCGGTCTGGATTACGCCCAGATAGCGCATACTCTCGGAATTCCAATCGGGACGGTAAGGTCGCGGTTGCACAGAGGATTGAAAGCAGTAAAAGAAATTGCCGGAGAACGGGAAAATGGAACGTGAAGCAATAGAACGATTGGCGATAGATTCCGCCGCAGGTCAGTTAAATGAAGATATGCAGGCTATTTTTGCGGAATATCTTGCCGCAAATCCGCAGGCGAATAAATGGGCCGAGGATATGATGGAAGTTTATAAAATGACCGAGACGGCGATAAGCTCGAAAACAAAACCTGCCGTCAGGACGGATGCCGGCGTAAAAGCACTACCAATTTTCCATTGGCAGCCTATAGCGCGCTGGGCTGCGGTCGTTGTCTTTTCCGCTTTCATCGGGCTTGCGGCCGGGCGTTGGTCGAAGCAGCCGGTTGTTCCGCAAGGACCGACACAAGAGACAGTTGCTTCGGATTGGACATCGCGGACAAGATATCTCGATCCGGCAAGTATCGGCGAAAGTTTCTGGCGGGAAAAAGTTCTGGCGATGTTTCAGGCAAAGCCCACGGCGGCAGTTAATATTAAAATTATGAATCATTCGTTATGGGAAAAATACAGACAGTTTATAAAGGAGAGAAATTATGAATAATAAAGTCAAACATTCATTTTTAATCGGTTTTTTTATTGTTGCGGCTTTTTTCGCAGGCTGTATTCCGGAAGATTCGCTTGAATGGTCACAAGACGGCTCGGTCGGTTTGCTGAGAGTCGATGGCGCGTTGTATTTTGTCGACGGCCAAAGCGGCGAGCTGACTGAGATAGCGAAAGAAAACGTTCAGCCCTGGCCGGACATTTCCAAAGACGGCAGTTTGGCAGCCTACAGTCGTGAAGTTTTTTGTGACAACCTGTCGGAAGGCCTCAAACTTCTGCCGCCCGGACAGGTCAAAAAGATTAAGTATAACGCCGAAAAGATGTCGGAAAGTATATCAAAAGCTGGTGGATTAACCGACGGCAAGTTTCCCGCATGCTATGACGAGCTTCTAAATTCCGAGGATTACGGCAACTGGGCGATAAGATATATGTGTGAAAACGCCGATGGCGAGCTTCTTAAAGTTTTGGGCGAAGAGGGAATTAAATCGGCCAGGGAAAAAACTCTGCGTTATTTTGAGCTTGTCACAGTATCGAGAAACAAGCTCGAAGAAAAACGTGTTATCGCCTCTAATATATTTTTAACCGTCTCGATACGCATCTCGCCGGATAAACGATACGCAGCCTATATTATGTACACGCCTTATGGCGGGGAAGATATGGAGTATTCCCTTTATGTTGCATCACTCAGCGGCGAAATCAAAAACGCTCTCGTGGATCAGCGAGTTGCCTTGGGTTACGACTGGCGAAAAGACTCGAAGGCTATTGCGTATCTGAAAGCAGATACCGACAATTTAGGCGAGGATGAGCTTGCTCTCGGGACCTTGCAGGAAAGAATTATTTCCGAAACGGAAAATAAACTTTTGGCCGAATCGATAGAATTGGACAAGAAGGACGGCGGCTCGGTTGAGATACACCAATGCAGCGGCGAAGTTTCATCGCTGGCCGGTATGGTTTTTTATCCCTGGCAGAAGGTAAGATACGGCCTCGAAGGGCGAATATTCTTTTCGACGTGCGATATGCCGCTGCCCATTAGTAAAAGCGACGAGCCGGGCTGGTCACTGTTTTGCCATGATTCCGCCACAGGCATGGTCACGAACGTGCTGCCGTCCAGCGTCTCGGGCTATACAAGCCAGGCCCTGAGTATGTTGCAATTCGAGCTTTCGCCGGACTTCAAGAGCGTTCTTTTGCCGATAAAAAACAACCGGCTGATAGATTACCAGTTCGGGACGGATAAAGTCGGGCTTCCTGTTTTCGATAACGAAGGCTTCGGCGAAGAAGAAATCTCGACGCTTGTCCCGACCTTCAAGGGCGACAACGAAATAACTTTCCTCGTCTCAGAAGACAGCCATTATCTTGCCGAATCAGAACGGCAAAATCCCGACCGCTACGAGATTATCGTTCTGGATAGAAAAACGCTTAAGGGGCGGATTTTGAGCCGGAGCTGGCCGGATGAGATAATGGACTCCCTAAAAGACTAATAACCAATACTTCAGCCAAGCATTCACAGAGAAGACAATCGCCTGTTAGGCGGGTTGTCTTCTCTTTTTTCAGTTAGAATCTCTGCCGGGCTGAAAAATTTTTTCGTGAAAAAATCGGGAATTGATTCTTGGCACATTCACGCTACGTCGTTATAGTATTGTCCATGCGATCGACCGGCTCGATCGTCGGAATTTATTAGGGGGGAAATTCTGCCGTCGGAGTTAAAATTGAGTGCCGGATATTCGTATTGATTTTCATAGGAGATTATTGTGCCGGAACAACAGGAAGTTACCGCCGTCCCAGTACAGCCTCAGGCTCAGATGCCGATGAAGCCCCATCGCGGCACACTAATTTTAATCCTTGGAATACTCGGCCTCGTTTGCTGCGTTATTTGCGGCATAATCGCCTGGGTCATGGGCAATACCGACCTTCGCGAAATAGACGCCGGCAGAATGGACCCGTCAGGCAGGGGCC
>JAFGBG010000193.1 GCA_016933295.1 Sedimentisphaerales bacterium
CCATTCTCCGTAGTACTACGAAGGATGAACTGTGGCAAAAAAATGAAAAACGAACCCAATTTGCCAGCTCTGGGCCGGAAATCCGAAGCACTAAGCTCGAAATCCTAAAGATGTGGATTGAAAAAAAATGAAAAACGAAGCCAATTGGAACGACAGAAGTCAGAAGGCAGAAAACAGAATTCAGAATGAAAATAGTTTATAAGTGTTTGATATTGAATTAGTTAGATTTAGTAAAGGTAGTTATATTTCTCTGTGGCTCTGTGGCTCAAAAAAAATGGAAAACGAAGCCAATCTTAACTGCAGAATACAGAATGCAGAATACAGGAGTCAGAATAAAAAATCGAAAACGAACCCAATCCTTCGACAAGCTCAGGATTTTATTTTTATATAAGCTCTTTTATGACAAGTGAATATGGTGAATCCGGCTTAGTTAAAGACGGAGTTTATCCTGAGCGAAGTCGAATGGTCCGGGGCGAGAAAACGAAGCCAATTTGCCGGAAATTCAGCTCGGTGGGGGAAAATCTCCTTAGGAAATATGAATCGGAGATTAATTTATTCGAAAAAAATTGATTTTTGGCTCCGATAAAAAAAGACCTAATACCCCGATGTGCCACGCAAAAAAAAGTTTTTTTGAAAAAGCACAATATTTGCCCAAATATTCTAAACTATCCAGATTAACGCTGCCGATATGAAGACATTGATGGAACAATAATAAAGGAGAAAGTAAATATGCAGACGTTAATTGAGCAGCGAACGGACATCAGAAATAAAGTTACATGGCCGGTAAGTGTGTGGATCCCGGAAGCCAACAGATTCTTCAACGGACGAAGCTGTAACATAAGCAAAAGCGGCGTTTTTATAACTTTGCCGGTTACAACTCCTATTCAGACGGGACATACCGTTGAGCTGAATTTTCCGCGAACAGAGCCGTTGGCGCAGGAAAAAGGGCAATTTGCTCGCATAAAAGGCGGCAAAGTCGTCAGAGTCGACCGGAATAAATTGCTCGAAGAGGCGGAGATTGGCGTAGGTATAGCCTTTAACTAATCCTTTACAGGGTAGGATTTTAAGAAGTTATACAGTCTGTGGCTATCGGAAGAGCGGGGCAATGGAAAAGTTGAGATTGGCGGGAAGTTGGCTTCTCGTCAGTCTTCTTTTTAAATCAAATTTCAGGCAATTCAATATCACAAACTCTCGTAAACACTTTTCACGAAAACGCTAAGGCGTCTATTGCCGCGAAAAATACGTGCAATCCTTCCTGAACGCGGCTAAAATCGGTCTTCGTGAAAAGAACATGTGAAAAAATCGAAAAAGGCGGCAAAATTTTGCAAATCCGCGACTGCGGACTCGGCGAATACCGGCAAATTCTTCAATTACAGCACGAATTGATTGAAAAAAGACGCCGAAACGAGATTCCAAACACAGTTCTTATTGTCGAGCACCCGGCTGTAATCACTTTAGGCGCCAGGCAAAGTCTCAATAAGCTTCTTATCTGCCGGGATGAACTGGAAAAAAAACAAATCGATCTGGTACAAATCCGCCGGGGTGGCGGCACAACGGCTCACAATCCCGGGCAATTAGTTTTTTATCCGATTATGCACCTGCAACATTTAAAGCTCGGAATCAGCGAATACATCAGGCGGCTCGAAACAATAGGAATAGAGCTGCTTCAGTCGATAGCTCTTGAGGCTACAAGGCGCAAAGGTTTTCCCGGCCTATGGGTAGGCGAGAGAAAAATCGCCTCTATCGGCGTACGTGTGTCGAAATTCGTGACTTATCACGGAATGGCGATAAATATTCGGAACGACCTGCGCATTTTCGATTACATCGAGCCGTGCGGCCTTGATGGTATCGATATGACCTCGGTATTAAAAGAAACCGGCAACCATCACGATATGGGTAATATCAAAGAACAATTGTCTCAACTGCTTATAAGGCATTTCTCGTGAATAGACAGACAAACAACGAAATGGAACACACACAAAGCACGCGGCGAAAACTTCCGCCGTGGCTGCGCAGGGCTTTGCCCGCGGGCGAGACTTATATAAATACCGAGCAAATTCTCGGCTCTTTAGGGCTGGAAACGATATGCAGTAACGCGAACTGCCCCAATCGCGGCCAATGCTGGGCCAGGGGAACGGCGACCGTTTTGATTCTGGGCAATGTTTGTACGAGAAACTGCAAATTCTGTTCGGTAGCTCACGGCAGGCCGCAGCCGCCCGATTCGCAGGAACCGTCGCGTTTAGCGGAGATGGCAAAAAGAATGCGGCTGAAATATCTCGTGATTACCAGTGTCAACCGTGACGATTTGCCGGACGGCGGCGCCGGTCATTTTCGCGACTGCATCAATGAAGTAAGGCGGCAGTGTCCGAAGATGAAATTCGAGATTTTAACGCCGGATTTTCGAGACTGCCCGGAGAGGGCACTGGAAATTTTGCAAAGCTGCCTGCCTTTCGTATTCGCTCATAATGTCGAAACGGTTCCGTCGCTGTATTCGGTCGCAAGGGCCGGCGGTGATTATGAACGTTCTCTGAAACTGCTTGAAGCGGCACACGAAAGATTCGAAAATATCCCGACAAAGTCATCGATTATGCTCGGCTTGGGGGAAACCGATGCCGAAGTCGAGGAGGTTTTGAAAGATTTGCGCCGGGTCGGTTGCGATAGAATCACGATCGGCCAATACCTCAAGCCTTCAAAACAATCCCTTGAAGTAGTCGAATATATCAGGCCGGCAAAATTCGACTTCTGGAAGCAAAAAGCCGTGGAAATGGGATTTTCCTGGGTGATGTCGGCTCCTTTCGCTCGAAGCTCGTATTTCGCGGAACAGGAAAACACGCAATAAAAATGTGCCGCCATACCATTCTTTGAGGCTTATTCCGGCATAAGCTATTTACTCATTTTCTGTCTATGAACCTATGCTATACTTTATATAGGCGATTGCCTTTTTGTATATGTGGTTTTTTTCCGGAGGGGGGAAAATGAAAACCGCAGTTGAAACCGCACGGCACGAGAAAAAAGGTACAGTGCTGATTGTTTCTTTGATTTTTGTTATAGTTCTTTCATCATTAGCCATATCTATAGCTTCTATGTCGGGCATTAATGTTCAGATCGCCGATAATCAATGCAAAATCAATCGAGCAAGAGCATGTGCCGAGTCGGGAATGGAGGTCGTTCATTTCTGGTTGAGCCGCGTTTCCGTATCCGGGATAGTTTCCCCGTATGAGAGATTCAGTCAAATCGCTTTTGCTCTTCAGCAAGAGCTTATTAACAAAGATATCACAAACGTCACGGTCTCCTATGACGGATCAACTATTACCATTCCGAGCGTCACGGTTGATTCGGCGAATTCCTGCGGTTTTTCAGCAACAATTACCCCTGTTGATACAGAAACTCTCCGGATCGATGTTACCGGTTTGTATGACTCAATTACATCCACTATAAGCTCACAATTTTACTTCTGTGAAAGAGGACACAACGTCTTCGACTTTGGTGTTGCCACCAAAGGTCCCTTATCGCTTTCGGGTAACATCGATCTGGAAGGCTATAACGTCTCCGTGGAGGCGAGTGTTTATATAGAAAGCGAAAGCTCCAATCTCGCTCTGTCAATCACCGGCAACTCCCAGATTGCCGGCGATGTCTGTATTGTCAATTCCATCGCCACCGTGGATCTCCAGGGCGGACAGGCCGGTATAGGAGGTGAGACCGGCCAGGACGCCATAGATAATCATGTTGATTTCGGTGTCCCACCGAGTGAGTTTCCCGAGCCGAATCCCGGCCAGTTTGAGTCTTTCGCCACAAATATTATCGATGCCAATACGGATACATCTTCAGATGCTACTTATGAAAATGTGAAAGTTCTTGCCAATACGAATCCGACCTTTAGCGGCCAGGTAACACTAAAAGGCATTGTCTATGTCGAGACACCGAACGTTGTTGATTTTGCCGGTGGCGCCAATATTACCGGAATTATCGTCGGAGATGGAGATCTCAGCGACAATTCAGGAGAGAACAAAATCACGTTCACAGGCAACGTTGCGAGCTATCCGATTTCCGAATTGCCGGAAAGTGAGACCCAGTTCGACGGGCTTCGGGACCAAACCGGCACATTCGTAATAGCTCCGGGCTTCCATGTATCGTTCGGGGGCAGCTTCGATACATTAAGCGGAGCGATAGCCGCAAACGGCATCGAATTCTTCGGAAATGCCGGAGGTACAATTAACGGTTCAATTATTAATTATTCCGGCGAGCAAATGATCCTCTCCGGCAACAGCGACCTGTTTTTCAACCGTTCAGGTATCGAAGAAGCACCCGCCGGATTTGTGCCGGAAATCGTTTTGGAATATAATCCCGCCACCTATTCGGAGATAGCACTATGACCAACGCTACGCGTGTGGCCGACCGATAAGAATAACCCTCTTTTTCCCGCCCGCCGCCAATAATAAAAACGCCGGCTAATGCGGCGTTTCTTCATCATTTTTGCAACTTCGGCAAACATTTCGTATATTTTGATTGGGACATAGAAGTTGCTTGTTATTTTTATCGGTAGTATTTTTTCCAGCGGGGAAAAAATGGCACTCATAAATCGACCAATCAATTTAAACCGCAGGGGTACCGTATTTATCTTAGCCATGATTTTTTTGGTGATATTTTCAGCTTTGGCTATTTCGATGGCGACTATCTCGGGTACGAATGTCCAAATCGCATCGAACCAGTTCAAGTCCGACCGGGCGAGGGCTTGCGCAGAATCGGGTTTCTATGTTATTCGTTACTGGCTAAACCGCGTCTCGATCTCCGGGACCACATCCGAGGAGCAGCGTTTTAATCAAATTGCGGCTTCCCTTCAGAATGAGCTGACGACCGATAGTATCACAAATATTACTATGTCCTGCAGCAGCTCAGTTATCAATATTCCGACTGTAACGCTGGATTCTGAAAATGCGAGCAGCTTCTCTGCCGTGATCACACCTGTTGACAGCAATACGCTCCAGATCGATGTTACAGGCATCTCCGGTTCAATATTCAAGACGATAAGGGCAAATTACTATTTCGGCAAAAGGGGACATAACGTATTCGATTACGGTGTAGCCACTAAAGGGCCTTTATCACTATCCGGTAATATTGAGCTTGATGGCGTCAACGTCAGTGTCGAGGCTAGTGTTTATATCGAAAGTTATAGTTCCAATCTTGCCCTGTCTATCATAGGCAACTCACAAATCGCCGGTGATGTGAGTATTGTAAATCCGATTGCGTCCGTGGACCTCCAGGGCGGCAAAGCAGGAATAGGCGGGGAAACGGGCCAGGCCGCCATCGATAACCACGTTGACTTTGGCGTCCCGCAATGCGAATTTCCGGAGCCGATGCCTGCTCTGTTCGAATCCTATATCACATCTGTCATTGATTCCGATACGGACACATCCTCGGATGCGACCTTCGAGAACGTCCGAATCATCGCCGATACCAATCCAAATTTCTCCGGCCAGGTCACGCTTAGAGGCATTGTTTATATCGAAACACCCAATGTCGTAGATTTCACCGGGGGTGTGGATATTACCGGCATAATTGTCGGAGATGGAAGCAGGTACGACAATTCCGGCACAAACAAAATCATCTTTCGAGGTAATGTTCAGAGCCATCCGATTACGGAGCTGCCTACAGAATCTCAATTCAACGGACTGCATGACCAAACGGGCACCTTCGTAATAGCACCGGGTTTTAACGTATCGTTCGGCGGCAGTTTCAGTACACTCAGTGGCGCGATAGCAGGCAACGGAATCGAATTCTTCGGAAACGCAGGGGGAACAATTAATGGTTCCATCATTAACTATTCCGGGGAGGAAATGAGTTTATCCGGTAACAGCGACCTTTATTTCAACCGTTCAGGTACAACCAATTCTCCGGCGGGATTCGTGCCGGAAATCGTCCTGGAATATAATCCCTCTTCTTATCTTGAAGTGATTTAACAGGAATGATTCATGCCGGCTCATAACGAAAGACATCGAATAATTCCAGGCGGACCTATAATAAATATATTCGTAGCAGCTAAAAAGAATTTTTGTTTCCTATAATAATATTTCTTATATTTTATATGGTACGAGAAGTTCCATCTAATTCATTTTATTTGTTAGTTTGCTTCCTGAGGGAAAGATAATGTCACCTTCATATAATTTTATTCGTTTTAAGCGCCGAGGTTCTGTTCTTGTTGTCGCGATGATTTTTATCGTTGTGTTTTCCGCCTTGGCTGTCGCCCTGGCTTCCATGTCGGGCGTCAACACTCAAATAGCTTCTAACCAGCAAAAAATGGACTCGGCGCGGGCCAGCGCCGAATCAGGGATGGAAGTGCAGCGATATTGGTTGGCCCCTGTCATGATGCCCAGTTCGACACCACCGTCGGCCTATTTGAGCAATATCATCGCTTATGTCCAAAATGACCTGGCCGACAACAGTATCACAAATATTGTACTGCATTATGACGGTTCAATTTCCGCCGTATCTTTGGATACACTGTCCGGGCAATCATTCAGTGGTCAATTGTCGATCGAGCCGAACGACCTTTATACACTCAATGTTTATTCCAGCGGAGGCAACGGCGATATTTCTCGGACAATCAGGATCGGCTTCGACATCGAACCTTACGAACATCCGATTTTTAATTACGGCCTGGCAACCAAAGGTCCTCTGACCTATACCGGCAATCCCACGATAAGCGCCGTCAATGAAGCATGGGAAGCCGATTTGTATGTCGAAAGTTCAGGCAGCTCAACCGCAATATCTACGGGGGGCAACTCCAACTTTGACGGTGAAATAGAAATAGGCAATCCTAGCGCCACAGTTGATTTCAAAGGTGACGTGATCATTGCCGGAGAACATAATCAGACTGCTATCGATAATCACGTTCATGTAGGTGTTGATCCGGTCGAATTTCCCACTCCCGATACCGATCGCTTTCTGCCGTATGCAATTGGAGATGAAATTAATTCTTCAACCGACTTGGGTTCTTATACAAACATTCTTGTAAATTGCTCAATCGCTGCCGGAACAAATCCTGTCTTTCCAAAAAGTGTGATAATTCAGGGAGTCCTCTTTATAGAATCACCAAACATAGTGACATTCAGCCAAAATGTAGCCCTTGAGGGTATTATTGTCGGTGACGGAGATTTAACAAATCCCGGAACGGACAGAATTGATGTCCTCGGCAACTTCGCCAGCGGTCCCTATCCCGAAGGTGTCGAGTTTGATGCGATTCGTGACGAAGACGGCTCCTCCGTTGTAGCACCTGGTTTCGCAATGTCCTTCCAGGGTAACTTCTCCACACTGGAAGGAGTAGTAGCCGTAAGCGGCATTACTTTCTCAGGCAACGTCAACGCGCAGATTAAAGGCACGATTATCAATTATTCCGATGTTCCAATGGTAATCGAGGGCAATGCAGTTATGAACTTCGACCGGGTAAACAGTACAAAAATCCCCGCCGGTTTCGACACCCACCGTGTCCTGACATATAATCCTTCTTCTTACCAGGAGCTGCCGAACTAAAAGCTTAAGAACCGCCGTAGAAAGAATAATTTGAAAGAGCATCACTCCATCAGCTTGGTCTGTATGTTCAAAATGTAGTACGACGGCGAAACTTCAGCAATTGTTCCCGTAAATTTGAATCAGACGTTTTTTTCGTCATTTATATGATCCGGCTCCTTTTACCCTATTAAAACACGCATATAGACGAATAAAACTCAAAAAAACTTAAACCCGGCGGGCTACGAATGCACTTTTTTGTTTTTTACATTTTGGTTTGAGTAGCAATCTTGTATTATTTACCTAAACGAATAAAATTAACGGAAAGAATATGACAAAGAATATTAAAAATCCTGAGACTTTTAGTAGCGTCTGGCCTGTTGAGACAACCGAAGAAGAACCGATCCATATCGAGCCGTATTTGTACGACGAAGAAGTTCAATTGCACCCCCGCAGACGTAAGCTCAAACAGCCGGAAATAATAGGGATTCTGCCGATTCGCAATGTAGTGGTCTATCCGGGTACTGTAACGCCGCTGGCGATAGGGCGAAAAAGAAGTAAAGCCCTGCTTGATTATGCCGCACATAACGATTCGGTCATAGGATTGCTGACGCAGCGAAATCCTAACGTCGATAAACCGGGCTTCGACGACCTTTATTCGGTCGGAACCACCGCTTCCGTACTGAAGGTTATTAAACTGCCGCAAGGCTCGATGCATATCGTTGTGCACGGTATTACCCGATTCAAGGTTACCGGAAGGCTCGGCACAAAGCCCTTTTTGAAGGCCAAAGTCGAATACATAGACGTCAATTTGCGGATGACAAAAAAGCTCCAGGCGCTTATTGTCAGCGTCCGGCAGGCGGCCAATAGAGTCATCGCATTGAGTCCGAACGTACCCGAAGAGGCCTCGGTCCTTCTCGAAAATATCGAGAATCCGTCGGCACTGGCGGATTTTTTAGCAGCAAATCTCAGCCTGGATATTGCAAAAAAACAACAGCTTCTGGAAGAGTTTGATCCGGCAAAACGCTTGGAGCAAATATCAGTTATCCTGGCGCATCAACTGGAGGTTCTTGAGCTTAGTCATAAGATTCAGGGCCGCGTCAGGGAATCAATCGATAAAAATCAGCGTGAGTATTTCCTCCAGGAACAACTCAAGGCCATCCAGACCGAATTAGGGCAAAAAGACCTGCGGTCCGATGAATTAAAACAGCTCGGGCAAAATATCGCCAAAGCTAAAATGCCGAAGAAAGTCGAGGAAGAGGCTCTTCGCGAATTAGACAGGCTCAGTAAGATACCGCCTGCTTCGCCGGAATATAGCGTCATCAGGACATACCTTGACTGGGTCTGCGAGCTGCCTTGGTCGATTCAAACCAAGGACCAGCTCGATATCAACAAGGCCCAGCGAATCCTCAACAGCGACCACTACGACCTGACCAAGGTTAAGAAAAGAATTCTCGAATTTTTGGCCGTTCGCAAGCTTAATCCTACGGGTAAAAGCCCGATACTTTGCTTTGTAGGCCCGCCCGGCGTCGGCAAAACTTCGCTCGGCAAGTCCATAGCAAGGGCTATGGGAAGGAAGTTCGTTCGTATATCGCTCGGCGGGATAAGAGACGAAGCCGACATCAGAGGACACCGCAGGACTTACATCGGGGCGCTGCCCGGCAGAATTTTGCAGGAGCTGCGAAAGTGCGGCAGCAAAAACCCGGTATTCATGCTCGACGAGCTGGACAAAGTCGGCAGCGACTTCAGAGGTGACCCGGCCAGCGCCCTGCTGGAGGTGCTCGATCCCGAGCAGAACTTCAGCTTCACCGACCATTATCTCGACCAGCCTTTCAACCTGTCTTCGGTGATGTTCATAGGCACGGCAAATTATACCGAGCCTGTCCCGCCGGCACTGCGTGACAGGATGGAAGTTATCGAGCTGCCGGGCTATACGGAGACCGAGAAACTTAAAATCGCGAAAAAATATCTGATTCCCCGCCAGCAAAAAGAGCACGGCCTGAGTAAAAGCCGCTGTGGCATCAAAGATGATGCGATACTGGCAGTAATTCGCGGCTATACGCGTGAGGCGGGCGTGCGGAATCTCGAAAGAAATATCGCCGCCGTATGCAGGGCCATAGCGACTGAAATCGCCAAAGGCTCAAAGCGACGGGCGACGATCACCAAAAAAGACCTTGCAAAAATTTTAGGACCGACTCATTTCGAATCGGAATTGGCTCTGCGAACAGGCATACCCGGCGTTGCGACTGCACTAGCATTCACGCCGGTTGGCGGGGAATTGCTTTTTATCGAGTCCGCTTCCATGCCCGGCAAAGGCAAGCTCCAGCTTACCGGGCAAATCGGCGATGTTATGAAAGAAAGCGCACAGGCGGCGTTTTCTATCGTTAAAGCAAATTCCAAAAAGCTGAATATCAACGCCGAGCAGTTCTCCAAATTCGATTACCATATCCACGTTCCCGCCGGTGCTATCCCCAAGGACGGCCCGAGCGCGGGAATTGCGATATACACTTCTCTGGTGAGCCTGCTGCTCGGCAAACCGACCCGTCCGGACGTGGCGATGACCGGCGAAATTACCCTGCGCGGACTGGTTTTGCCTATCGGCGGGCTGAAGGAAAAAATCCTGGCCGCCAAGCAGGCCGGCATAAAAACCGTCATCCTTCCGGCAAGAAATAAAAAAGATATTCCCGACGTTCCCGCCGAGGCGAAAAAAGGTATGAAATTCCAGTATATCAAGAATACGAATGAGGCACTAAAAATAGCGATGAACAACCATTAGATATTTACTGTCATTCCTGCGCAAGCAGGAATCTACTCTCCGTTATTGAGAGATCTATTGTACTGGCAGTGGCAATATTTATTATCTTAACAAATGAGAATACTTCACATCTCATGGAATGACACGATATTGTCTAAAAACTTTTAAAGGCACCTTATTTATGAGCCAAATCTTATAAATCGGACTGGCTTCTTGATATTAGGCCCCATAGTTCTTCACAATCATCCGCTCGTTCAAACCTTACTACTCCAGCCCGAACAATAATCTTCCTTAACACATCATTGTTAAACCCACCAAGACGTTTCTTTATCTCAGAAAAGCTTCTTTTCGCCCGACACTAACTCTTTGGAATAGCTTTTACAACCTTAACTACCTTGAGCATTTCAACCACATAATGGACGTGAACAATTAACAAACCAGATGCAGCATACTACTTGAATCCTAAACTCGACCAATCAAAATCCGAACAATCAGCACAGTAATACTCATCGCCTTTCATTGAATAGCCGCCCTCGCTCAGAATGATCACTGCATTACACTTCGTACACCTGGTTGGCTCATATTTCGGCGGATTTGGAAGCTTCTCAAAATTGTACTCGTTTGTACCATAATAAACATACATCTCCGTCTCAATCTGCTCCCTGCATTTTTGGCAATCCTTCCAGTCGCCGGAATGTCCTTCATTATAATGAAATCCGCAAAGAGTGTAGCGGTTGTGATTTCTATAGCAGCTGTTTCTCGCATACGAAAATACAACATACTGATCTTCGTCATCACAAATCCACTGGCCACAGCATTCTGTTTTAGTCAGATTGGTTGTTTTACCACATAAGCCGCACGCTGGTTGAACATTCTGTTTATCATGTTTCTTCAGTGAGCCACTTCTTCTCGATTTTATTCTGCTTGCCTTCTTCCTTTTCATGTTCTTTCCTTTCAGTAAAGCGACTCCAAACACAATTTAATACGACTGTCAATAAAACTTGTCAATATTCTTTGGCAAAAAGTTCCAGGGCTTTTATTGTCGATTCGAAAGCGATTTTATCCGCCGGAATATTCGCCGGGTCGATCAGTACTAACTCCTCAATTTCGCTTTTTTCGAGTTGCGTGGGAAACGCGTTGATTTTTGAATAGAAGATTAAATCGCATGTGTTATAGGGCACGCCCTTATATTTATAAATATTCGGATAGGAGCCTAAATACTTCATCTCACCGAGATCGATGTTCAGCTCTTCCTTGATTTCTCTTCTTAACCCCTCTTCGGCCGTTTCCTTCGGGTCCACGAATCCGCCCGGCAGGTCCAGCTTGCCCTTTGCCGGTTCAAGGTCTCGTTTGATTGTCAGGATTTTTCCCTCATATTCCAAAACTGCCGCTGCGGCTGCGGCGACGTTGTGAAAAAAAGTAAACGAGCAGGCCTCGCACCTGAACATTTTTATATTATCGAAATAAATCTCCTTCGACCCGCAGGACGGGCAATATTCGAATATCTTCATGGTTTTCCTTAATAGATATCGTATTTTTTGATTGCGTTTGTCACTTTTATTACATCTGTCATCTCGGCAACATCATGGACACGAACTATCGATACGCCCGCTGCGGCACAAAGTGCGACCGTTGCGGCGGTGCCGAATATCCGTTCGACGGGATTTTTTCTGCCGGTGATTCCGCCAATAAAGCTCTTTCGGCTGGTCCCGACCAGCACTCGATAACCGGAGGTGACAAACTTATCGATCTTTCTTAAAAGCAAAAGGTTATGCTCTAAAGTTTTGCCGAAGCCGATGCCGGGATCTATGAAAATTCGTTCTTTTGGTATGCCGTGCTGTTCGGCAAGCTTTGCCCGGCTAAGAAGAAATTCTAGGACCTCACCGACCACGTCGTTATACTTCGGCTCGGTCTGCATCGTTGCCGGAGTTCCCTGCATGTGCATCAAGACGACCGGAACCTGGCGTTCGGCGGCCAGCTTCGCCGTCCGCTCGTCACTTAAGGCTGTTATATCGTTAATTATCGCCGCTCCGGCATCCAGCGCGGCTTTGGCAACCTCAATATTGTACGTATCGACACTGACCGGGATATCTATCTTTTTGCACAATGCCTCAATAACCGGCACGACTCGCTCGATTTGCTGCTCTGTTGAAACCGGTTCCGAGCCGGGCCGGGTCGATTCGCCGCCGACGTCGATTATCTCTGCGCCGTCGGAGGCCATCTTCAGACCGTGTTCGATTGCTTTTTGCGTACCGAAAAATTCTCCGCCGTCGCTGAACGAATCGGGCGTGACATTCAAAACTCCCATCACAATGCAGCCGGCGGAAAAATCCAGCTTTCCTTTGGGCCAGGAGACGATAGTATCGCCGTCATTTTTGACTTTTAACTTTTTACTTTTCACTTGATTGTTACTTTGAAACCGATTCCCTCGAGCTTTCCAGCCAAACTGCTGTCGGCGCTCTCGACGATAACCTCGGTATTATGAAATTCTCTTCGGACGGGATAATTTTTCCTGAGCTTATCGAAAAACCTGCCGCGATTTTCCGACGGCTCTTTGGAAATCTGCCTAAGCATAGCATCGTCTCTCGCAATGCTATAAACCTGCCGGACTGTTTCTGCCAGGGCATTCTGCTCGTTGTTCCGGTCGGGAGTTATTTCCACGGTTTTTACTTCCGGTTCCGGCAGAAAATCCCCGACATCGAATTTCGGCTCGGTTCCGAAATATTCACAGACCGATTTGTATATCATAATCAAACCGGCGATTTTGCCGTCGAGCGAGTAACCGGCGATATGCGGCGTGCCTATATCGACCATCTCTAAAAATGCCGTCTCGATATTCGGCTCATTCTCCCAAACATCGAGCACAACGGCCTGCAATCGCTTCGATTGAATCGCCGCTTTTAATGCGATACTATCGACGACACCACCGCGTGAGGCATTTATAAATACGCAGCCTTCTCTTAGTGACTCGAAGAAATTTTTATCGGCTAAGTGAAACGTCTTATCAATTCCCTCGAAAGTCAGCGGTGTGTGAAGAGTGATAAAATCGCAATCAAAAAGTTCCTGTATCGGCAGATATTTCGCATCGTCGGTTTGCCTATACAAGGGAGGGTCGTTCAGAAGGACCTTCATCCCAAGCGCCCGGCACTTTTTTACCACCCGGCTACCGACATTGCCGACGCCTATTATGCCGATTGATTTGTCTTCGAGGCTAATATCATGCTTTTGCCCAACTTCCAGCAGCCCGGCAATAACGTACTCGGCGGCGGAATTTGCATTCGAGCCGGGCGCAGATGCAAAGCCTATAGAATTGTGCCGGAGAAAATCCACGTCGATATGGTCGAATCCTATTGTGGCCGTCGCGACAAAACGCACCTGGCTGCCGGTCAAAAGATCTGCAAATACCGGCGTAATGCTGCGCACCAAAAGGACATCGGCATCCGCGACAACTTCATGTGTTATTTCCCGACCGCCGTAAGTTTCCACATCTCCTATCGATGAAAAACACTCTTTGACAAAAGGGATATTCGCATCTGCAATAATCTTCATAATATACCTGAAATCTATAATATTATCGGAATTATGCTCTTTCCTGAGTCTTAAGCGGCTCCTTAGAAAATTCAATAACCGAAAAAAATTTTGTATTTTTTTCGATTTTTATTGGATTTATTATGAGCATATGCCCATAATATACGTATAGTCAATCATACTATAAAACTAAACCACGGTTAATAGAAATAAAATTATGAAGATATATTTTGATTGCATGCCCTGTTTTATCTGCCAGGCTCTCGAGGCTGCGAGGCTGGTAACAGACGACGAGATTGTTCACGAACAGGTAGTAAGGTATGTTTTGAAGCTTGCGGCGGATTTGGATATGAGTCAGCCTCCTCCGGCGATAGGCCAGCAGATTCATCATTTAATAAGAAAGCTGGTCGGCAACGAAGACCCTTATCGCGAATCGAAGAAAAGATTCAACCACCTGGCTTTGGAAATATGCCGCGATTTGGAAGATACCATCGCCTCGTCGGAAGATCCGTTGGAGACGGCAATCAGACTTGCGATAGCCGGAAATATCATTGATTTAGGTGTAAAGACTTCTATTGCCGAATCTGATATTGCAAAGATAATTACAGATTGTCTTACGGCGGATTTCGATAAATCTGCAATTGAGCAGTTCAAAAACGCAGTTGAAAGTGCTAAGAGTATTTTGTACCTGACGGATAACGCCGGTGAGATAGTTTTCGACAGGTTTTTAATCGAGCAGCTTCCACCGGATAAAGTTACTGTGGTGGTCAGAGGCAAACCTGTTATTAACGATGCGACAATGGAAGATGCAGAGTTTGCCGGTCTTACCGAATTGGTGGAAGTAATCGATAACGGCTCGGATGCCCCCGGTACCATACTCGAGTTGTGCAGCGAAGAGTTTAAGAGGCGTTTCGAGCAATTCGATTTGATTATCTCCAAAGGGCAGGGCAATTACGAAACTCTCAGCGACAAACAAAAGGATATTTTCTTTATTCTAAAAGCGAAATGTCCCATGATTGCGCGAAATCTCGGTTGTGAAGTAGGGGAGATGATTTTTAAAAGATCGAACCACACAACAATTTTTCAGAAAGGATAAATATCATGCCACGAGGAGACGGAACAGGTCCTGCCGGGCCGGGACGCGGCGCCGGACGGGGCATGGGCAGAGGTCA
>JAFGBG010000194.1 GCA_016933295.1 Sedimentisphaerales bacterium
ATTATTTGCCGCAGGTGCGGCCAGTCAAACAACAAAACAGCACAACACTGCAGTAGATGCAATGCGGGTCTAAGGCCAATTTCTCTGTCTGTTGTCACTTTGGCCGGCCCGGCTTTATTGCTGATTTCAATCATAACTTTTTTGGTAATGTCAATCATAGCAATAGTGCTAAAAAACAAAGAATACCCCTATTTAATAGTTGCTCTTAATATACTTTTTAACCTCTGTGGGATCGCAATTTTCTTATGGCTGCGATATGGAAACCGTTTAGCATGGATCGTAAGTCATATATTCTGGTTAGTCAGCATTTTGTTTTATTTTTATGTCGATCTCGTAATTTTTCAGAGCCTGGGTTTCTTAACACTTACGTTAGCGATAATTTTTTTCGCTTTGTCGCTCTATTTTCAAACTCACAGAGTCAGGGCTTTTTATTCGATTAAAAAGGGAATTAGAGAGCTCGTTTTCATTATATTTATTGCAATACTTGCAGCAATACCTTTCTCGAGAGGTAAATATTTCGAGTTTAATTCTCCCGGTGCTTTCGACAGCGGCGCTTATGTGTATTCGGCTAAACACATCCTCGACGGAGCCGAAATAGGTGTTGAAGAAAAACCTAGCGCGAAATTGGGGACACTGACTCTGAACATGCTCGGTGTCAAGCTTTGTGGATTCAGCGACACCGGCCCAAAGATTGTTCAAATGGTACTACAATTGGCCGCTCTTGCATTGATGTTCTTCGCAGTTAAAAGAGTGTTTGGGATACTCCCGGCGGGCGTGAGTGTTATCATTGCTTCGTCGTACCTTTCCGCACCGTTCATCGCAAAGTTCGGCAACGTTAAAGAGCAATACATGATCGCCTTTATGGTAATGGGAATAAGCTGTTTTGTAATGCGACAAACGGGGGGAAAATGGTTCTGGGCTTTGCTGGCCGGAGGATTTGTCAGTTGGGCACCGTTATTCAAAGAAACCGGTACTACGGTGATAGGAGCGATAGGTTTGTTTGTGATCGCCCAGCCGATATTAAAAAGTTGCCATTTAATCCTGATTCGTCTGTTTGGAGTTAAAATTTCTATAAGGCAACTCATTAGAACATGGAAGCAAACTGGGATCGAGATTCTGCTGTTATCTGCCGGAGCTATTGCGGCAATTTCTCCATTCTATATTTGGATTTTGGGATGGAATATAAAAATAGCCTTACCTTATTCGTTTGTCTGGAAGATTTTAATCCCAGCAAAGGCAGGTTCAGATACAATTGGAGGTTCTTATATTTCCGGTGCCCGCCAGCTTCGGTCATTTTCCGAACAATTGCCGATAGTGCTGCGATATTACTGGCTGCTGATTCTGCCGATTGCCCTGGCTCTCGGAGCGATTCTGGCGGGAATTGTGCGAGTTATTGTGAACATTGTCAAAATTATTATGGAAATTGTAACAAAGACAATGAAAAATGCTTCCGCAGATCAACATGATAGTTTGGTCCTGCTGTTTGCTGTTTGGTGGCTGCTTGACATGGCCTTTGTCTGGATAAGCCCTCGTTCATACGAACAGTATTACCTGCCTCTTTGTGCCTCAGCCGCTATGTTAGGCGCATATTTAATCGCGATATATTCTCGTCTATTCTCTCGTCAATTCAATAGGGATTTCTTCAAAAGCACTGAAGAAATCGTTAAACGGGTTTTTATAATCGTTATACTGGTTTTCATTGGAATCATAGGCATGATAATGATGTCAACTTTGTCATGGCATGTATTTTTCGGCATAAAACAAAGCCCCTATTCCGGCATTATTTATACCAATGCGGCAGGGAAACCGGAAGGACGAAACGGTTACGCCCAAAGACTCCGGGAAATTTCTTCTCGCCGTCGAGCTTTGCGTAAAAATTTAGATGGCAAGTATCCATGGGAAGAGGTTGGTGAGTATATACGTGACAATTCCAGCGAAAACGATAAGATTTTTGTATGGGGCTGGTATCCGGGGATATATGTTGCCGCACAGCGCCTGGCACCGACATCATGGCCCTTTACAAGTGAAATGCATACAAAAACGCCGGAGAGATTTGCTAACGACATCAAAGCTTTATTGGCCGAATTGGAACAAGAGCGACCGAAGTATATTGTCGACAGTCGTAAACAGCATTTTCCTTACGACAGACCCCCTCTGGAATTATGGCCTATCTCAGAGTACCAAATTTTGCAGCGGTTAGGAATCCCAACCACAGAACCAGATAAAGCTTATAAAGCTTATGCCGAGTGGCTTGCTAAAACTTATGGCCCCGATGAGGCCGGGCGTTTTATGGCAATGAAGCCGTTTCGGGAATTTATTAGGAAGAATTACGAACTTGTCCAGGCTTTCGGCCCGCATATCTTATTTAAATTAAAAACTTCTCCGGCAGGTCAGGAGTAGCAGTAGTCATGTCGAGACTAAACCTGCTTATGCTCAATTACGAATTTCCGCCGATAGGCGGTGGAGCGGCGAATGCACATCTCTGTCTTTTGAAACAATATACCAACCATGACGAGCTAAAGATTGATGTATTAACATCAGCACCACAGCCGGGCTTTGCAAGCGAAAGCCTGTCAGAAAAAATTACGATTTATAAAGTTGGTGTACACAAGAAACAACTTCATTACTGGCGGAAAATCGAAATTATCGAATGGCTGCTGAGAGCAGATTTTCATTATCGTAAAATGTTGCGGCAAAAAAATTATGACTTAGTCCATGCCTTTTTCGGCTTTCCAACCGGCTGGCTCTGTTACAGAACCGCAAACAGATTGCCCTATGTAATTTCACTACGTGGTTCTGATGTGCCGGGTCAACACGCAAGGCTGGCTGTTGACTATAAGCTTCTTGGACCGCTATTTAAGAGAATCTGGAAAAAAGCTTCTGCTTTGGTAGCTTGTAGTGAAGGTTTGAAAACGAGAGCATTGCGTTTTTTGCCATCAGTGACAATTGATGTCATCCCGAACGGAGTGGATTCGGAAAGATTCTTCCCTTTGGGAAAAAAACTGCCCTCAGATGAATTAAAACTTATCACTGTCGGTCGATTAAGTGTTACAAAAAGAATTGAGATACTGATTGATGCTGTAGATATTTTAATTAAGCAGGGATATAAGGTGCGGTTTTTAATTATCGGAGGCGGCGCTGCGGAAGATTCACTAAGAAGGTCCATAACGGAGAAAAACCTAACACCTTTTATCGAGCTAACCGGCAGAATGGAACCGGAACGGGTGCCGGATTTCTATAGGAGCAGCGACATCTATGTCAGTGCGACTATGCAGGAAGGCATGAGCAATGCTATGCTTGAGGCTATGGCTTCAGGTTTGCCGATAGTCACGACAAACTATGAGGGAGCCGAAGAACTAATAGCAAACAACGGAATAATTGTTGAGCAGGCCGGCGCCGAACAAATAGCCGAGGCAATAAAGCAACTGGCCGATGACTATAACAGACGTGAACAACTTTCCATCGAAGCAAGAAAACGAGCAGAACAATTCACCTGGAAAAAAGTTGCAGATAAATACCTGGAATGCTATCAGGAAGTTCTGAAAGTTAGTATAGGAAGTAAGCCATGAATTGGAGAAGACCTTTAATTTACTCTCTACTCTATGCAAGCGGCAGCAGAATTCCTCAGTGCTTAAAGACTATCAAGCGATATGAATTCGCCTCTCGTGAGCAGATAGAAGAATTGAAAAACACAAAATTAGAGAAGCTTCTTCTGCACGCATATAATAATGTACCTTATTACCATAAGCTTTTGCCGGAATGCGATGTCGTTAAAGACGGCAAAGTCATGCTCGACAATTTCTCCCGTATCCCGTTATTGACTAAGGAGATAATCAGAACCCAGAGCGAGAACCTTTATTCGAGCGACTATAAAAACAGAAAACCTTACGAAAACACTTCCGGCGGCAGCACCGGCGAGCCGGTCAAATTCATTCAGGATAAAGAATACGACGACTGGAATATTGCAACCAAGTTGTATTTTAACGCCGTTATCGGGAAAGACCTCGGCGAATCGGAAATTAAGTTCTGGGGCTCGGACAGGGATATTCTCGCCGGCAATCTCACAATCAAAGACCGGCTGATTAATCGGCTTTACAACAGGAAGTTTTTTAACTCATACCGTTTGGGCGAAAAGGAAATCAAGAACTTGATTGAGCTAAATAATCGCTTCAAACCTAAAGCTTACTGGGCCTATATGGAATCCGCTCTGGAATTGGCAAATTATCTCTCACACCATGAGCTTTATTTTCATCCGCCGGAAATTGTCATATCTACAATCGGGCCTCTGACCGATGAGGTCAAAGAGAAGATCGAAACAAATATGAACTGTAAAGTATATAATCAATATGGCTCAAGGGAGGTCGGGGCAATATCCTGCCAGTGTAAAAAGCAAAGATCAATGCACACCTTCCCCTGGTGGAATCATGTCGAAATTTTGGATGAACATGATAAATCCATTCAAAATCAGGAAGGTCGTGTCGTTGTCACAACGTTTCACAATTATTCAATGCCCCTGATACGATATGAGATCGGCGATGTGGCTGTCGCCGGCGGATGGGGGTGTGACTGCGGCAGAAACAGCATGCTGCTGAAAAAAGTCATAGGTCGAACGCTCGGTTATTTCAAGAAAGCGGACGGCTCTCTCGTCCATTCTCATTTTCTCGTACAGGCGCTCTTTTTCAGGGACTGGATAAAAAGATTCCAGATAATCCAGGACGAAATCGACCACGTTCTTATAAAAGTGCAGCTTAACGAAAATGCGAGCGCCGATAAAGGGGACATCGAAGACATAACCAGAAAAACAAAAATCCTGATGGGTGATAGTTGTAAAGTGGACTTCGATTTCGTCGAGCAAATCCACAGAACCACGAGCGGCAAATATGTATATACATTATGCAAAGTCAAATGACATATCCGTTAAAATGGTATAATATCAAATCAAAATGTTTATATTCGCCAGTTATGTCACTTTAAGAACAAAAATATGACGGATAAGAGTAAAAAATTATTGAAGCTTTTTGTACGGATAGCAATCACCTCCGGACTTCTTGTATGGGTATTTAACCGAATCGACATTAGCCAGTTAGGTGAAGCCTTCAAAGCTGCAAAATGGCAATATCTTATCGCCGTCTGGGCAACAGTTGCCACAATCTACTGGATCAATTCCATAAAAATGCGGCTGATATTAAAAGAGCAGGACTGCTATCTTAACACCACAAAGATATTCGGAATCAGTGCAGTCACGGCACTCTACAGTATGGTTATGCCCGGCATGTTGAGTATGGGAATGAAATGGTATTTTCTGAGAAAAAACACGGGCAAGGGAATTAATGTCTTCAGCAGCATGTTATATAACCAATTGTCAAATGCGGTATTTATGGCAATTTTCGGACTCGGAGCTCTTATCCTTACAAATCCGAGCGCAATTGTGCTAAAGAATACAAAAAATCATTTTCTGCTGCCGGTCTTTTGCGGAATCCTTCTGGTAACAATTGTTCTTTTCTGCGTATTACTGCTAAACAATCGAACAGGAAGCAAAATTATCAACCTGATTGATTATTTATCGAAGCCTCTGCCAGAAAAAATTCGGCAAAAAATCCGGCAAATTCTCGACCAAATCGCCTTGTTCCAGACTGCCGGATGGAAGTTCCATATTATTATGTTCCTGATAACAATCGGAGGAACTTCATTCGGCGGTGTGATAATGTATATTTTCGCCGCCAAAGCCGCTAATGTAATTGTTCCTTTTTCAATATTCGCATGGTTATGGGCAATTATATTTATCATGCAAAGAGTACCAATTTCTATCGCCAATCTCGGCGTAAGGGAGGCGACTTTAGCAACCATTTTGCCGATATACGGGGTAGAGCCGCCAAAAGCTGTTATGATGTCGATGATGCTGTTTTCCGCTTTGGTCTTTATGGCGGTTATCGGCGCCGTTTTCAATTTTTCTGGTTTTATGACGGGAGTGCGTCAGAATGAAACAGTTTGATAGTTCCCAACAGGATAAATTCTGGGCTACACAGAAACCTCCTTACAAAGGTGATCTTGTATCTGATGTTATTTTGTCACTTGGTAAACGTTATATCGGAAAAAACGCCATCGATATCGGTGCCGGAAGCGGCGCCTTGATGAGAAGCTTTAGAGGAAAGTACAAGGACAGCAAAAGCATCGTCGGAGTGGATATTTCCCCGAAGGTCGAGTACATCCAACAGGGTGACTGTACGAATCTCCGGTTCGAGGACGACTCATTCGACACATGTTTCGCCACAGATTTGATCGAGCATCTCAGCGATCCCGACCTGGACAAATGCCTGAACGAAATCAACCGGATACTCAAGAAAAACGGTTTTGCCATAATTAACACAATCGACAACGAAAATTTTCTTAAGGCAATGGTAACCTGCCCCGAATGCGGCTGCACGTTCCACAGAACAGGCCATTGCCAGGTCTTCGATGAAGACAGGATAAGAGAATTATTCGCGAATAAAGGTTTCAGCATCGTTACCATACGAAAGCTTAATCTCGGATATGTCTCGATGTTCAAATTCTTCGGTCATTTATTTTATCTGCTGCGTCTCGATAAGCTGTTCAAAGTCAAGCTTCTGACGAATGACATGTTCTTTGTGGCCCGCAAAGAAAAAGATTTAAAGTGACGCCGGAGAGACTACCCGCCCACACACTCAGGAACCGCGAGATGCGAATTCCGCGCCGCGATTCAAAGCGGCAGTATTTACAGGCAGCGTCTTATGATACCTCTCGGCGATTGTCTCGGGCAAGGCATCCGCGGCGGTTTCTATATTCAGACGCCCGCGTTTTTTAATATACGCCCCGAGTGCCACCATATTTGCGGCTTTTTTGTTCCCCAATTCAACGGCCAGTTCGTCGGCCGGCAAAGCAATTATTTCGATAGATTCATCCATCTCGGGCCTGCCGTCAATTAAGGAGCTGTTCATTATCAAAAGTCCGCCCTTTTTAAGACGCGGACCGAATTTGGCCAGCGACGCCTTGTTCATAACAATCAGCGAATCGGGGTTACCAACGACGGGACAGGCGATTTCTCTCTCCGCGATGACCACCATGCAATTCGCCGTGCCGCCCCTGACTTCGGCGCCGTAGGAGGGCATATAAGTCACTTCTTTGCCGGCCTTCATTGCCGTTTGTGCCAGCAGCTTACCGGCCAACATAATCCCCTGTCCGCCGAAACCGGCAATAACAACTTCTTCGCTAAAACCATTCGCGGCCATTTTTAACCCTTCAATCGCCCCAAAGGGAAGACCTTTACCATTTCTTCGCCGATCCATTTCATTGCATCGACCGGACTCATTCGCCAATAAGTCGGGCACGGCGAAAGGACTTCGACCAGCGACATGCCCGGAGATCCCTCGATTTGCAGCTCGAAGGCATGCTTAATCGCTTTTTTCGTTTTTCTGATTTCCGCCGGACTGCTCAATGCGCAGCGTTCGATGTAGATTGTCCCGGGCAGCGTTGCTAAAAGCTCGGAGACCTGAAGCGGATACCCCTGCCCGGCGGAAGTTCGGCCTTTAGGTGTCGTCGCCGTCACCTGATTAATCATCGTCGTCGGGGCCATCTGTCCGCCGGTCATTCCGTAAACTGCGTTGTTAATAAAAATCACGGTTATTTGTTCGCCGCGATGACCGGCGTGCAGAATCTCGCCGGCTCCGATGCTTGCAAGGTCGCCGTCACCCTGATATGAAAAAATTATTTTGTCGGGATTTGTCCTTTTCATACCCGTCGCAACTGCGGGCGCCCTGCCGTGCGCAACCTCGACCATATCAACGTCGATATAATCGTATTCCAGAACGGCGCACCCTACAGGCGCTATGCCGATAGTACGTTCATGGATATCCAGCTCGTCAATCGTCTCCGCAAGCAGACGATGAGCTATTCCGTGCCCGCATCCGGGGCAGTAATGCGTCGGCACGTCTTTATAAGTTGGTGTTCGAGTAAATGCAGTTTTCATAAATTTACTTCGTTAAACTTAAAGCGAAAAGCTAAAAGCTCAAAACCATAATTTCAAATTTCGTTTAATTTTACATTTTACATTTTGGCTTTGCATTTTTAGATTTAAATTTTACGCTTCGTTGTTAATTGCCTTATTTTATCCAGAACTTCGTCAACGGTCGGAACGCCGCCCCCCGGTCGGCCATAGAATACCACAGGCGATTTACCGGAAATTGCCAGCTTAACATCCTCGACCATCTGGCCCATGCTTAACTCGACTGTAAGAAAAATTCTAAGCTCATCGGCAGCCTTGCTGATTTGCTCCGAGGGAAACGGCCATAGTGTGACAGGACGTATCCAGCCGACTTTGATCCCTTCTTCTCTTGCTATCGTGACGGCGCCTCGGACGATTCTCGCCGCAATGCCGTATGCGACCACGACAATATCGGCATCTTCGACGCCGTATTGTTCACAAAGAACTTCGTCTTTCTGTATCTGTTCGTATCTGCCTTGAAGTTTATAGTTGAGCCGTTCCAGTGCCCCTTCGGCAAGCCATAACGAACGAACAATGTTTTGTTGCCTGCCTTTGGCTCCGGTCAGCGCCCAATCCTTCGACGGAAGTTTGCGGCCCGGCTTTTTTTCAAGAACTACCGGTTCCATCATCTGACCCAGGATACCGTCCGCCAAAACAATAACAGGCATTTGATACTGGTCGGCCAGGTCGAAGGCCAACTGCATGCAATCGACAAGCTCCTGGACGCTCGACGGTCCCAGGACGATAGTACGGTAATCGCCGTGCCCGCCGCCGCGGGTGGCCTGAAAATAATCGCCCTGCGAAGG
Source organism: Sedimentisphaerales bacterium (assembly GCA_016933295.1). GTDB lineage: Bacteria > Planctomycetota > Phycisphaerae > Sedimentisphaerales > Anaerobacaceae > JAFGPS01. The sequence goes on from JAFGBG010000194.1 coordinate 8,806, forward strand.
AGCGATATTTCCCAGTCCCGGCCCGCCTCGCATAACGTTGACAATTACAGCCGGAAGCTCGGCGCCTGCAAGATAGCTTATCCCCTCCTGCATCAGGCTGACACCCGGGCTTGAGGAGCTTGTCATAGTTCTTTTTCCGGTTGCCGAAGCGCCGAATACCATATTAATTGCCGCTAACTCGCTTTCGCTCTGCACGAAGACCCGACCTTCCTCCGGCATCCTTTTAGACATATATGCGGTCACCTCGTTTTGCGGAGTGATAGGATAGCCGAAATAAGCATCGCAACCGGCAATAATCGCCGATTCGGCCAGGGCTTCGTTGCCGCACATTAATATTCTATGGTCGGTTTCGCCGGAAGCCTTTTGTTTTTGAGCCTCGTTTTTCTTTTTTGAGGTATTGACCGCCGTGCTCACTTTTTCTCCTCAATCATGTTGGGCTTGGTTCCTGTAACCGGTTCGATAGTTATATCGATTTTACCTGAATCTTCCCGGAGCACCTCAATCACCGCCTCAGGGCATATTGTTTCGCACATTAAAATTCTCATATTCATTCTTGCTTCCGAAGAAAATCCTTCAACTTACCAACAAAATCCCGGGCAGTTTCTAACAAGTCTTTGGCCTGCTCTTTTGTAACAGTAAAACCTACCCCATAATCACCAATGATCCGTTTATCATAAGCGTCATTTAGTGCTTTCCCTAATTCTCTCTCAAGAATTTTGGGTTTTATAAAATGTTCCCCGAACTTGCTTATCACACCTTTGTGAGAGTGAGCAGTCAATCCTTGAGTAAGAAGAGCAGCTTCCGCCATGAAAAACATTGCATAATAACACCTTGAAACACAGGAATCATAATCTTCTATACCGAGAGCTTTTTCAGCGGTGATCATAAATTTTTCGGTTTTATCTATTAGATCCCTTACTTCCTTCATGCTACCAATCCCTCCCTCTTTGCATTCAACATAAAAGGAGAATTGTAATTTTCATATAAATTTTCAGGGATCGCTATAACCGATATAAGCTCACCTTCATCAAGAAGTATGTCAAATAGAAGTTCACTCAGACTTTCTCTTACTTCAAAGGAATTCAGGGATTGGTCAACTAATAAAAGAATATCAATATCAGATTCACTTGTTGCCTCACCCCTGACATAAGAGCCATATAATATAACCTTTTTGATTTTGTCGCCATACACATTTCTCAAATGTGCTTTTATTCGACCTATTAATTTTTTTATTTTTTCCTCCATATCTCCTTATCTCTTAAAATCCATCTGGCAAACCGACAGATTTAAAACTTCCTATCATTTCGTATTTAATTAGAAGTCATCCCAAAACCTCCCGGTTTTACAATATCAGTATTAAAAAAAGCAGCTTTTTATAGGTTTTTGGATAGGTTCTATTTTAATCATTTCTTTTTTACCGCTTTGAAAGATAACATATTCACTTTTTCTCCTCAATCAGGTTTGGCTTACTTGTTTTTACTGGCTCTATAGTTATATCGATTTTACCTGAATCTTCCCGGAGCACCTCAATCACCGCCTCAGGGCATACTATGGCGCACATCGCGCAGCCGGTACATTCTGAATTGCCTTCACTCTTGACTTCTTTTGTGACAGATTCTGCGGGAAAATAGCCGTTCTTGTTGGATTGTTCGGAGATTATAATAAGGCTCGCCGGGCATACGGCGACACACAATCCGCAGCCCTTACACCGTTCGGCATTAATAATTATTTTGCCTGTCATTGACATAACTACGTACTAATTAATTTATAGTTCAATCAGGGACTGGATTTTAATCAGCCCTGGTGCTCCTGTAAAGTTAAAAGCTTATTTCTATATGACAATTACCTTGTAAGTCGTTGTTAAAACAGCTCTTGATAACAGGAAAATTTATTGCCGCAGCTACCCGGCAAAGACCTTTGACTTTATTGTTCTCAGCTATTATTATCATATTGCTCGAAAAACTAAAATATCTAACTGAAATTAATTAAAGGATCGCTCATGTTCATTTCGCATTCTCAGGACAAAAATCGCATAACAACCTTTTATAAAATAGTCGTAATTTGCACTGCAATATTTCTATCCTCCGAAGGATTTGTTTTCGGAGGCACCGCCGAAAATCCCGAGCTCCGGCGGGGAAACGCTCAAAGCGAAGAGGCCGCAAAAAAAGAGCTTGCCAAATTCGCCGAAAGCTATACTAACCTGGAGCAGTGGAAAGCCCGGGCAAAAAACATTCGCGAAGGAATACTTCGCGGAACAGAGCTTTCGCCGCCGCCGAAGAAATGCCCGCTCAACCCGATTATCCACAGCAAGCGGCAATTCGACGGCTACAAGGTTGAAAACGTGGCATTCGAGAGCCTGCCCGGAGTCTTTGTAACCGGCAATTTGTATAGACCGCAACAAGGCACCCCCCCCTTCCCGGCGGTTCTTTGCACACACGGACACGGCCCACAGGGACGTTTTTCGCCCGACCACCAGAAACGTTGTGCGAGCCTGGCACGCATGGGCGCGGTCGTTTTTTCATACAGCATGATAGGATACGCAGAGTGGCAAAACGCCGGCTGGGAGCATAAAATCCCAAAAGCCCTCAAATTGCAGCTCTGGAACAGTATTCGGGCGGTGGATTTTCTTCTGACTCTCGAAGATGTTGACCCGAAGCGAATAACCGTCACAGGTGAATCAGGCGGAGGAACGCAAAGCTTTCTTTTGACCGCCGTGGACGACAGAATCGCGATTTCGATCCCGGTCGTTATGGTCTCGGCAAACTTTTTCGGCGGCTGCGAATGCGAAAGCGGCATGCCCGTCCATAAAAGCAGCACGCATATTACTAATAACGCAGAAATCGCCGCTTTAGCAGCACCGAGACCGCTGCTTTTAATTTCCGACGGCAAAGACTGGACAAAAAACACTCCCAACGTCGAATTTCCTTATATTCAAAATATTTACCGCCTTTATGGCGCCGAGGCCAATGCCGAAAACCTGCACCTGCCCAACGAAGGACACGATTACGGCCTGTCCAAGCGTATCGGGGCATATAAATTTCTCGCCAAACATTTCGGCCTTTCACTTGAAAATGTCTCGAAACTGGACGGTTCCATCGACGAAAGCTTCGTTACCGTCGAGAAACCGGAGGATATGCTCGTTTTTGACGCCGAGCATCCCAGGCCAGCAAATCCCGGCGTAAACGATATCGATAAACTGCCCTGGGATTAGCTTATAACTTTCTACAATACGCAGAACGCTGGACGCAATACGAAATAAACATGTCCCGGCACAGCCGTAGGCGAAGCCGGATTGGCTTCGTTTGGGTTTGAATTGGCTTTGTTTGGGTTCGTTTTTTGGGCCAATCCTTGATAGTATAGAGAGAATCATTCAGAAAAATCGCTGTAAAAATAGTAGCGTATTTCCATATTGGACAAACACTTATAAACATTTTTTCTTCTGTATCCTGTATTCTGAGTTCTGTATTCTGCTGCTAAAATTGGGTTCGTTTTTTCAAATAACTTTCGTATTTCGTATCTTGTATCTCGTGTGTAATAAGTCGGAAAACCGCGTTTTTCTTTGGTTTTTCATGCCGGAATCGCAATTTTGGCGTTTTTTGATCATTTTGTTTTGAAAATTTGGATTTTGAGCGTTTATATTTGTTTAGAATTTCGAAATTTGTGCTTAGGATTTGAATCTTCTAATCGCCCTCCTTTTATTTGATGATTCTCATTATTCAATTGTAGAATCGTATTATATACAGTTCCGGCAAAAACGCAAGACAAAATCACCGATTTTGTTTAAGTCTTCCTTGATACGACACTTTCAAAACGCGGCTCATAGCTCTCTCAAATAATATTCCCCACCAAACTAATATCTTTCTTAGAACATATAAATTATTCCCAATAAAAAAGATTCTATATGGTCTTTATCAACAATTGGACTGCTTCTAATCTCATCGCCCAACCACTCGAAAGAAATCAAAACCGTTAAGTTCAGGTTCTCCCTCAGCTTGTAATTTCCCATCAGGCCGGCCATAAGCCCTGTTGAATCACCCACATGATATTCAGGTCGAGATGCAGTTGCCTCTGATGAACGTACACCATAATAGTAATCGTTGAGTTGATGGTTTCGATAACTTAAGCCAACGTTGGGACTCACTGTCAAAGCTTGATTTCTGAGAACATTTCTAAAATCATAACTGTAATATAACCTGATTTCGTGCCCTTTATGTTCATTCAAAATATCCGCAGCGAAATCGACCGTTAAATCCCCAGCGGCTAAGTTTTTAGATAATGAACCTCCCAATTCCATCGTCCACTCACGGTCATCCATGCCTTGTAGAAATCGACTATCGTCGTCTTCGTAACCTTCGAAACGAACTTTCGCGATAGCATCCATTTCCCAGTGTTCATCTTCAAACAACGAATAGCTCATCATCGGGCCGTAGAGAGAGAGCCTTTCCGTTCTGTATAAAAAAAATGGAATCCCCCGACTTTCGGTATCTACTCCCTTGTACGGCTCTTTAGTAACAATTGCTCCAGCTCCGGCTGAAAAAATATTCATCGGTCGAGCATAATCGGATTGGCTGTCATCCTCGATAAGTTCCGCCCTTCCAGTCCAAGGTAGTATCATCACAAGAAATATAGACCTCAAAATAAGAGAATTTTGTTGTTTCTTTGAAATAGTCATATAATGCCATTTTATAATTTTTTATTCATCGAGCAATTTTAAAATACATACGTATAAGCTATTAAAATCAAGTATATATCGTTAACTTTTTTGAAAATTTAGGGTATATATATTATGAAAAAAAGCGAAAAAATACTCGTATTGGTAATATTTTTATCATCGGTCGCTTTAAGCTCATGTGTATCTGTGGGTATAGAAAAGGCAAAATACACTGTTATTGAACGAGCGGGGAAATTCGAGATAAGGCAGTATAAGGCTCAAATTATTGCCGAGACAATCGTGGACTCGGGCTTTGATGATGCCGGTAATATTGCTTTTGGAAGACTGTTTAATTACATTTCAGGTAATAACCGCAGGAAAGAGTCAATAGCAATGACCGCACCGGTCAGTCAGAAAGCAGGTTCCGAAAAGATTTCCATGACGGCCCCGGTAAATCAGCAGAAATCCGAAGGCAAATGGGCGATTAGCTTTCTGATGCCGTCCAAATATACTATGGATACCATTCCCGAACCTCTGGATTCAAATGTCACTTTGCGGGAAATTCCTCCTCGAAAAATGGCCGCTTTTCGATATTCAGGGACATGGAGCAGAAAGCGTTATGAGGCAAATAAATCCCGCCTCGAGCAATTTATTGCCGATAGAGAACTTAAAATTGCCGGCGAAGCGATTTTCGCGCGATATGACCCGCCTTTTCAGCTCTGGTTTTTGCGGCGAAACGAGGTTCTAATTCCTGTCGAGTAATGAGTGTTTGAAATTTGACTGATGTTATCGATTGATTTGATGATTAACTATATTAAATTTTAGAACCGTATTATATCTCGTTCCTGCCAAATTGCAAGGAAAATCGGCAGATTTTCCCACCTTTTACTCAATCAATAGTATATAATATCAGCCATGAGGTATAAAAAGCGAACACTTTTAATCGTGATCATTATTTTGCTGATGATTTTTATTATCACTTATCCTGTAATATTCACATGGTCACCTATGTGTTGCAGCCACGAAGATGTTGATATTAATACAGGCAGGATTAGATACATACGTTACCTTTTATATTGTAAAATAAGCGAGAAAGTCGAGAATTCGATACTAACAGAAACGATTGTCCCGTTTGATGAAGACACACAACCGAATTGGAAACGCGTTAATACCTTTTCTCCAGGAGTAAAACACTCCCCACACCATGGATATCATGGCGCTATTAACCAAATTCGTCATGTAGAAATAATTTGGAAGTTATATTCCTTTACGGATGATGCGAAAAAACATATTGCTCAGACTGTTTTGGATAAATGGCAGGCAGATGGAAAATATTTTAGTGTCTCTGAATATCTACTTGAGGTCTCGAAAATGTGTGACCAGAAAAAAGAGTTGGATCCCAATGCCACTATTTCCGTTGCCGATTTATCAACTCTTACAGTTGAGTAACAAAACAATGATTTACATAAAATCAGAGTGAGAGGTTTTTTATTCGGACGGTATAAAATTAAGTTACTATTTTAATAACGGACTATACGAGTGTATTACGGTAAAATATCGGCTAAATTTCTCTTAACGAGCGGGATATTAATGATCCTGCTTACGTTTTTGGGGCCTGTATTCAAAAAGGATTGGCCTCGAATTATTGGATTATTGTTGATTTTAGCCACTTCACTTATATCTTTTATCATTGGCACTATTGGCATTATACGCGACAAAGATAAGCTTCTTTCAATTCTAATGGTTTGTATTGCTGGGATAGCAACATCTTTTCATTTCTATCTTTTACTGAAGTGCCTTAGGTGCTTCTGATTTTATCTTTTTGAGCACAATACCTACAAATCGCCACTTGTCCCTGAATTGCTCATAGGTGTATTCATAACTGCCGACAATAGGATCTCCGACCACAACTCTGTCATCCGTCACTTCGAGCACAGCGATAAAATGATCCACAAAAAATGAATGTTTTACTACCGCTATAGTCGGGCAGTTTTGCTTTAGCTGCTCTATCGAATCGAAATATCGATAGCTGCATCGAATCCCCTCGTTGCCGTAGCGCTTTTCGATGGCCCGTGCCAGCAAATCGTCCGCCGTCCCCATCTGGGGCGACGAGTATGCCAGAACGGCAAGCTCGCCTTCCCGCGCTTCTATTCCCAACCGGGATAGTGCCGTAACGGCGGAAGCGGGACCGCACGTATAATTGGTAGATTGCAAACAGATGCCATCATTAGAAAATCTGGTCTGAAGATTCTCGAGCTTGTGTCTGACAAAAACGGGTGTCATGAAAGGAAAAACAAAAAACAGGACTGAGGCGAAAATAAGCATTATGCTTATAAGGATTTTCTCCCGTTTTCGTGCAAGTCTGGGTATCAAAGTGCCAAAGACCATAGGTATGGCAAAGGCGAAGACGACAAATTCCCTCCTGCCGGCATTAATAAAAGAAAAAGGCTGATAAAATCTAAGCTGGTTGAAATTCCTTACTAATGCTACCAGTACAATCAGTATCAGTGGAATTGCATAACCAAGAAGCCAGATGCGTCTTTTGACTTTGCCGATAAACAGGCCAACAGTAAACGCGAGAAATGCCAAAACAAGTACGCCGATAGTCTCGAACCATGGCTGCATTGATTTGTTCCAACGTGAAAGATTATCGAATTAGTTCGGCGGTTTTTTGAGCTCCTCGATTTTCGGCAGGTCTTTGAGGGTGTTGAGGCCGAAGACTTCGAGGAATTTTTTTGTTGTGCCGTAGAGCATCGGCCTGCCCAAGACCTCGGCCCGGCCGACAATCTTAATCAATCCCTTATAACAAAGCGAACGAATAACTTCGCCGACTGCAACGCCGCGAATGGCTTCGATATCGGCACGAATGACCGGTTGCTTGTATGCGATGATGGCGAGCGTCTCCATCGCCGCGGGGCTGAGCTTCGACTCGCTGCGGACCCGCAGCAACTGCTTGAGCCAGTAATTGTAATCGCTCAGTGTGAGCATTTGATAACCGCCGGCGATTTGCTCTATCCGAAACGCATGATTGCCGGCCTGGTATTTATTGTTAAGGCTCTCGATGTGCTCACGGATTTGTTTTGTCGTTACCTCGACGATATTGGCCAACCTTGCCGCAGTTAGAGGCTCGTCGCTGGCGAAAAGAACCGCTTCAAGGACCGATTCGACGGTCAATTCTTCGTCGCTTGTGGCTCGTGACTCGTCGCTCGGTTCGCTCGGTTCGGACTCGTTTTCTTCCAACGCCTGTTCTTCGATGTCCGATTCGGCGGAATCTTCCGTTTCGGATTCGGCGAATTCCTCATCCTCTTCTGCAGGAGCCTCGGCCTCGATATCGGATTCGGCAAAATCTTCATCCTCGTCCTGAATCTGTTGCTCTATATCCAGTTCCGGAGAATCCTCCGCATCCGGCTCGGCCGCTTCCAAATCCTGCTCATCCAGCTCGTCATATTCGTCTTCCGAGTGCCGGGCCTGCTCTATCGAATTTTCGATTTCTGCGTTTTCTTTAAGTTCTTCTGTCATACGTTCTTCCATTTAAAGGGATCCCTGTCCTTTTTGCTGACGTTGATTATCGTCCCTTTTAGCTGTTTTTGCAATTGTTTTGCGAGTTTTTTTAGTATGAATCTTTCGGAAACCGTATGGCTCAGGCAGATACAGGTCAGTCCGGCCTCCTGTGCGGCGAGGGCCTGATGGTGTTTTAGCTCGCCGGTAAGGTACAAATCGGCCCCGGCGGCGATAATTAAATTTATGATTTTGCCGCACGTACCGGCACAAACCGCCGCGGTTTTAACCATTTTTTTCTCGTCTCCGACTAATCCGACAGCTTTGGCGCCGGTAACTTTTTTTATTTTCTCTATTATTTGCGGCATTTTCATAGGCCGAGCCAGCTCGCCTATCCTGCCTAAGCCGAATTTGCTCTGCTGGTTGTAAAGTTTGAATACATCGAATGCAGGCGTCTCGTAGGGATGTGCTTTTATCATCGCATTTGTGACGGCTTCGAGCTTCGGCGCCGGCACGATTGTCTCGAATCTTATCTCCGGCACTTTTTCGAACTTGTTTTTTCTACCTATAGCAGGCTTGGCACCTTCGAGAGGCAAAAAAGTCCCCGTTCCCTCGGCCCCGAAGCTGCAATTGCTGTAGTTGCCGATAGAACCGGCCCCCGCGGCGAAAACTGCATTCGATACTTTAGCAAGCGAATCGGCCGGGACGAATACTACGAGCTTATAATTATCACCTTCGGGGTATTCGACATAATCACCGATGGGTTTCGCATCACGGATGCCGAGGATTTCGGCCAGGCCATCGTTTACTCCGCCTGCGATGACGTCTAAGGCCGTATGTATCGAAAAGACGGCGATTCCTGCTCGGATTAATTCATAGACAACTTCCGCCGGGCCGCCGGCGGTGATTTTTTTCAAGCCGTCCCAGATGACGGGGTGATAACTGATAATCAGCTCGGTCTTGAGCCTCTTCGCTTCGGCGAGAACTTCCTTAGTAATATCGATAGTCAGCAGGATGTTTTTTACATCCTTTCGCGGATCTCCGATCAATAATCCGACATTGTCCCAGTCCTGGGCGAGTCTCAACGGGATTATATTGTCAATCCTTGCGGCAATTTCGTTAATCTTCATTTTTTTCCTTATTTCCTCCTAATCGTTGTATATATCCTCGTTTTGGCCTTCGCCACCCGGCTTGCCATCGGCGCCGTAACTTATAAGGTCGTAGCTGCCGGGATTCATTTGCCCTTCTGGGACAAATATGTATTTGTTCCCCCATGGATCCAGTAATTGTGAGGATTTTAAGTACGGCCCATCCCATTTACCCTCAAGCTCTGCAGACGCTTGCAATAACTCGTCGAGAGAATTGGGATAGCGGTCGCAATCAAGACGGTAGTTTTCTATTGCTACTTCAATAACCGACATTTTCGCCTTTGCTATACTGCGTCTTTGCTCGGAATTATCCCTCCGTATGCAACCTTCACCCGCGGCAAAAAAGAACACAATAATTCCCAGACTAATCGCTGCTTTAATTGTATTTTTCATTTTCAATCTCTCCCTTCACAACTGTTCTCAAAATATTCCGTAAAAATCCTTTGCACGCTTTTAGCGACAATACCGACTTTGCCGTTGCCCACAATATGTTTTTCGACGCTGACGACCGGCATCACCTGCATTATAACATTAGTCAGAAAAATTTCATCGGCGGTGAGCAAGTCATCTATGAAAAGGTCTTTCTCGAGAAGTTCGATGGAATTTTCCGCCGCGAGCCGGAAGATTGTCTTTCTGGCAATTCCGGCAAGGACCGGCGTATTCAGCGGCGGAGTATAAAGTGCCGAATCTTTCACTAAAAATATATTGCTGACACAGCCTTCGGCTAAACGATTGTCCGTCGTAAACCACAACGCCTCTGCGGCTCTTTTTTGGTGTGCCTCTTTTAACGCAAGCATCCGCGGATAATAACACGTCGTTTTATGCCCGCACGTCGGGTCGTTCGGATTCTGCCGGTATGGGCAAAGCACTACGAGAACCCCTTTCTGATAGTATTCGGGCGGATAAGGCTGGAGTTTTGCGGCGGTAATTAAAAGCGTCGCTTTTCGGTCCTCGTCGATAGACATCGGCCCGCCGGTAAGTGTCAGCCGCAGACGCGCATCGGAAAGTTTGTTCGCTTTCAGGAGCATGTAAACGGCGTCTGTGATATATTCTTTTGTATATGAAATATCTATCGATAAAGCCTCGGCGCTGGAGAACAGCCTGTCCAAGTGGTCGGCAAACAAGAAGACTACACCATTGCAGCTTCGCATGGTCTCGAACAATCCGGCGCCGTACAATAAGCCGCTGTCGGTGACGGATATGCTAGCCTTGTTGATATCTACTAATTTATCAATTAAAAAAACTTTTTCTGTCATAATTTTGTATTGCACGACACATTATGCATCACGCTATTAATTCCAGCAAGCAGTGCTCTTGCTTTTACGATAGTTTCCTGCCATTCGGCCTCGGCGTCGGAATCGGCGACTATTCCTCCACCGGTTTGAGCGTAAGCTTTCCTGTTTTTGATAATAATCGTTCTTATTGCGATATTCAAGCAGACGCCGCCGTCGATACCTAAAAAACCGATACTGCCGGTATAAACTCCCCTTGCCGTCGGCTCGGTCTCGTCGATGATTTCCATGGAACGAATTTTTGGCGCCCCTGTTATCGAGCCGCCGGGAAACATCGCCTTTAAAATGTCACTGAAGGTAATATCGTCACGAAGCCGCCCGGCTATAGTCGCTACGGCATGAAATACAGTTGGATATTGTTCAATCGTCCTCGGCCGGATAACTTTTCTCGTTCCCGGCACGCAAATTCTGGCGACGTCGTTGCGCTCCAAGTCGATAATCATATTCAGCTCGGCCTGCTCTTTTTCGCTGGACACAAGCTCGTTATAGTTCACGGCATCGGCACCGGCTTCGTCGATTCGAGGACGTGTTCCTTTTATCGGCTTCGTACTGATTGAGCCATCGGCAATGGTTATGTACATCTCCGGCGAAGCGCTGACGATATGAAAATCGCCACCGTCAATATAAACGGCGTAAGGACTCGGATTGTAATGGTTCTGCCAGCAGAACAGGTCGATTGCTTCGGCATCGAATGCGCTTTCGAACCGCCGTGAGAAATTGATTTGATAAACCTCGCCGTCGTAAATATATTGCTTAATCTTTTTAAACGCCTGCAGGTAATAATCTTTGTCCATATTACAGCGAACAGCGGCTAAATCCCTCTTATCAAAATCCGCCGGGGCCGGCTGCGGCACAGAAAGATCGGCGGATTGTTTAAGCAATCGCTCCAAAAAATCGAGCTTTTCCGACGGCCGCTGGCTGTCACCCGGCATTTGCAGGGCTATCAGCCGGAAAGTTTTCTCGATATGGTCATAGGAAATAAGACGGTCGTAAAAACACAATCGAATAAGCGGCATATCGATATCGTCCGTCGTCGTGGCTGGAAGTTTTTCGATATACCTGCCAAGCTCATAGCTGAAAAATCCCACCCAGCCGCCGCAGAATATCCCCTTCGGCAAATCGAAATCCGCTGCGGACTCATCAAGCTTATATTTCGATAGAATCCGATGCAGCTTTTCGAAAGGATTCTTTTGCCCTTTTCTGAATTCGAAAATTTCCCTCGGCTCCGCGGTCCAGTAGCTGAAACCGCAGGCCCCGGTCACAGAAGAATTGCCTCCGAGAATCGCGGGTAATTTGAGCTCGGCAAATATCCGGCTGATTCCGGGCAAATTCGCCGGAGTGGAAATTCTCCTGCAGTGCAATCGGCAAAGGATATTTCTATCATTTACTATAATTGTCCCTGTCATCACAGTCCTTTTAGAAAAGGTCAAAGCCCGTTTCTTATACCGTCAAGATGTTTTTTGGCGTCCGGAACCAACTTGAAGAATCCTTCGAGCTTATCACATGCATATTCGTCACAATACGCACAGTTCGGGATATTTTTCTGTTTGCCACATTTTCTTATCTCACAGACCCGACAGTATCCGATGCGGCGGTCGCCATCCGAAATGCAGCCGTCACAATTAATATCCTCAGGTTTCATCTCAACGTTGTACTGTTGCGACCAGAGCCTGGCCACTTCGGCCCGTTTTTCGTCGTCGTTATTCTGCGTTGCAATGAAGGCGCCGCAGTCACTGCATATCAAACCACAAAAGGCTGTCACATGGCTCATGTTGTCTCCTTTGTCTCGATTGTGTATAACCACCACCTTGCTTTGTCACGGCTTTTGGACCTCGCCTGCCGCTCGAAATACAATGTCATTATCAGGCCGTCGGCAGTCCTGATTTTATACCAGTGCTTGCGCAGATATATCTCAGAGCCGCCGCTCCTGCACGGCCCCGTTTCCTTCCATGCTTCGAGCACTTCGACAACAGAATATTCCGTATCCGACCAGACGAATCTCTCAGGCAGCGCCGGCTCTCCTCTTGTCATTGCCGCCGGCTTAAAGGCACCCGGGAGAGGTTTTATCGGCTCGCTGATAAATTTCTCATCCATCTTTCTGACGCAGGGTTTTAAATTCCTCGATAATTTTTATACCGGCGGAAGTCCCGATTCGTTCCGCTCCCGCCTCAAGCATTTCGAGAGCCTGATTTGCGGTCCTTATTCCGCCTGCCGCTTTTATTTTACAATTCGGCGCCGATTCTTTCATCAATTTTATATCCTCTACGGTCGCCCCGCCGGCAGGATTCATACCTGTGCTTGTTTTGATGAAATCGACTCCGACATCCTGCGCTATCCGGCAGGCAAATTTCTTTTGTTCGACATTCAGAGCGGCAGATTCGATAATTACCTTAAGCACGACCGGCGGTTTCATGGCCCGGCAGACTTTCAATACTTTACTCAACTGATCCGTCAGATATTCGGCATCGCCGTCGATTACAGCCGCAAGGTCGGCAACCATATCGATTTCATCGGCACCGGCGAAAATCGCATCTTTGGCCTGCGCAACCTTGATTTTTGTAGAATCCGCTCCAAGAGGCAGACTCACCACCGAGCCGACCGCAACTTTCGAGCCGACCAACATTTCCGCCGCCCACCAAATCCATCGACCGTTAACACAGACCGAATGAAAACCATGCGTTTTTGCTTCCCGGCAGAGCTGCTTGATTTGCTCGCGTGTCGCCGTGGCCGAGAGCAACGTATGTTCGATACTTCCGGCCAACTGTTCCGGTGAGATGTTCATGTTTTCGCATATCCTTTCCTGTCGAAAAAATCTATCGCGCCGCCAATATCAGAAAACATCTTCGTTGCCGTTTGCGTGACAAAAACCGACGGACTCTGTTCGGCCGTCCAGATTACATAGACTTCTTTTGCCGCTTCGTGTGCGTGCTGAAGCTCTCTTTCTACGCCGCTGGAAATTGCCGCACGCCCGTCGGCCATGCTCGGAATAAAACTGATTATCATATCCGCCTGGTCGATGAGCATAAAATCACGAGTATAAGTCTGGCTGTTGATATCGCGTTCGATTTGCCTGACCTCATTCAAATCCAATCGAATCTTTCGCCCAGAGGCCGTAATCTCTACGTAATCCAATCCGGCGTTATCCGCCCGTCGAGCCTCCTGCAACAGATAAGATTCCTCCAGATCACCGGGATCGAAGCAAAGGAACGATTCTTTCATTAGTCGCCTAAATTCTTCAATCTGATTTTTCACATCCTCCATATGATCCACGGCGGTCATCGGGAAACTCAGATATACCTTTTTGCTTTTACCATCAAACATAAGCCTGTAGAACGTCTCGGTTGTCTCGACCTCTCCGCCGCGGGCAAGGCAATAAAAGGGAATCTTCTCGTCGATACCTTTATATAGCATTTCGGTACCTATTATCTCCTCCTCCCGCCAGACAACCAGGTCTTTCAGGCAATGCTCGACAGAATGTTCTGTGTTGAGCCTTTCATGCAGGGCTGTCACGCTGTCGATGAGGCAGATATACATATCCGCATCGAGCCGGCGCATCTGGTCGAAATCGACCGCAGGGAACAAACCGTGCCGCCAGCGAAAAGTTGCGTGCGTATTTACTATAAGATTGGGCGCACTTTTAGCCCTGGAGATAATATCTTTGAAAACGCTGCGGCGAAGTGAGCTTAACCTTTTCATCGATATGTCCAGAATCCTGCCGGGCGGGATATCGGGAGCTTCGGCATACATTAAATCGCCCACGTTGCAAAGCAGAATTTCTTTGCCGCGCTTACCGGCGAATCGGCACACCTTTTCGAGGTATTTTTTCTTATCAATGCCAACCATGCCGGTAACGACTACTTTCATAATAGACTCCAGACCTCAGACGCAAGGACATGCGGTCTTGAGTCTGAGAACTTTCAAAGGTTTTTTAATCTTTGCTCTTTGTCGTAATTTTTAAGGGCCGCTATCAGCTCGTCCATGTCACCGGTCATAATTTTATCAAGGCTATACAACGAAAGATTAATTCGATGGTCGGTGACTCTGTTCTGCGGATAATTATACGTTCTTATTTTCTGAGACCTGTCACCGGAACCGATCATGCTCCTGCGTTTCGAATCCCGCTCGGCCCTTTTCTGGCTTTGGAAATGTTCATACACCCTGCTTCTCAAAAGCCGCCACGCTTTTGCCCTGTTTTTATGCTGGCTTTTTTCCTCCTGCATACTGACGGTAATCCCCGTAGGGATATGTTCGAGCTTTATAGCACTGCTGACCTTGTTGACGTTTTGCCCGCCCGGCCCGCTCGAACGGCTGACATGCTCGATAACATCGTCGGGCGCTATCTGTATATCAAGCTCTTCCGGCTCGGGCAAGACGGCGACAGTCGCCGCAGAGGTGTGAATCCTGCCCTGTGATTCGGTCTGCGGGACTCTCTGGACCCGGTGGCCACCCCCTTCGTAACCCAATTCAGACCAGACCCCCGGTCCTTTGATACTGAAAATTACTTCACGGAAACCGCTCTTTTCGCTCGAGCTAAAATCAAGCGATTCGACCTTCCACTTTCGACTCTCGGCATATTTTGTATACATGCCGTACAGGTCGCGTGCGAACAAGGCCGCCTCTTCGCCGCCGGTTCCCGCCCGTATTTCGACGATAATCGAATCGACATCCATATCGTCGGCCATGACAAGACGGCCGGCAATATCTTCGAGCAAATCGGAAGCTTGCTTCGTTAGCTGCTGAGATTCTTCTTCGGCCAGCATTTTGAGGTCTTCTTCGGCGTCGCCTTCGGCCAGTATCTGCTCGGCCTCCTTTATGCCGATTTCAGCTTTTTTATATTTACGGTATTTCGCAACTATCGACTTGAGCTTACCCTGCTCCTTCGAAAGCGCTATCAACCTGGCCGAATCGGCGGCAATCTCCGGCGTGGATATCATCTCTTCGATCTCGTTGTAACGTGTTTCGATCTCGTCGAGTTTCACCAGTAGGCTGTCGTAGTGTTCGGTCATATTTTCTGCTTGTTATTATGCGGAATGGCTGCACAAACCTATTTTGTTGCCCCCGCACGAACCGGTAATTGAGCACAAAACAAAAAAGCCCTTATCCCGGCTCGAACGGGATTACAGGGCAAATTTTCGCCGGAAAAAACGGCTATTTTCGCTGGTCTTTCTTGTCTTTCTTGATGTAAGTTGTGCCGTACTTTTTCTGGAACCGCTCGATTCGACCGGCCGTATCGACAAACTTCTGCTTGCCCGTATAGAAAGGATGACACATCGAACAGATTTCTGCGTGTATCTCTTTTGCCGTGCTACGAGTCTCGAAAGTATTGCCGCAGCCGCAACGAACAGTTACTTTTTCATACTTCGGATGTATTTCATTTTTCATAATATTTAATCTCTAAAATATCTAAAATGAGGTATTTTAACAACATTATTGAATATTTCAATAGAAATTTTTTGCAAATACGTGATACGGCGATTATATTTTCAGATTGTAACCGATTTAAGCAATTAGAGTTGAACAAAATGAGCACAAAACTTATGGTTATTGGGGCCGGCGGACGAATGGGCGGCCGTATTATAGCATTGGCCCTGGAATCCGGCCGGTTTGATATTATCTCGGCAATTGACACGTCGAATCATCCTAATATCGGCAAAAAAACCGTTTATACAGGGGTATCCGGGCCGATCGAAATCACATTGAACGATACATTTCCCGCCGCAGCGGCGGATGCCGTTATTGACTTCTCAATGCCGGATGCAGCGGAAAAAACCATCAATTACTGCCTCGAAACAAAAATCCCTTTAGTATTGGGCACTACCGGCATAAATGAAAAGCAAAAAGAGACAATAATTGCGGCATCAAAGGAAATCGCCGTTCTGTATGCGACAAATATGAGCGTGGGAATGAACGTTTTATTCGCTCTGGCCGGCAAAGTCGCCTCAATGCTCGGTCCTGATTATGACATTGAAATTATCGAGCAACACCATCGATTCAAAAAGGACGCCCCGAGCGGCAGCGCTTTAACGTTAGCGGAGAATATATGCACTCATACAGGGCGGAAATTTCCCGACTGCCTTGTTCACGGCCGAGAAGGAAAAGACGCCAAAAGACGCGACGGCACTATCGGAATACATGCAATACGAGCGGGTGATATTACCGGTGTTCACTCTATCATATTCGGAACATCAGGTGAGACAGTCACTCTGAATCATACGGCCAACAACAGAGACACATTTGTCGGGGGTGCCCTGAGGGCGGCAGAATGGATTGTAGGCAAAAAACCCGCTCTTTATTCCATGGCGGATGTACTGAATATAAAGGATTGAGAGAAAAACCCCGCCGAACCTGAAAACCACATTACTTATGCTTTTCTGATAATGTCGTTACTTTGATTTCTTGGGCTTTTTAGGCTTCTTTTCCTTCTTGGGTTTCTCTTTTTTCACTTTTTCTTTTTTCGGCTTTTTCTCTTTTTTGGCTTTAGCAGGCTTTGGCGATGTTTTACGTTCACTACCAACCATAAAACTAACACCGGCTATCAAGCCGGAAACTACGATAGCCGCCGCCATAATGTACCAGATAAAACCCTGAATACTTCCCAGAATAGACGGCATGATACTTTTCATGCCCGCTATGATTACAACGGTAGTATAAATAACAACCACCATGGGAATAAACAGCATCATTCCAAGAATATTGCTCTGCTTATCCGGTGCCCTCTCGATCATTGGCGCCGCGGCCATTATCGGTATTTCCTGGGAGGGCTGCGCCGCAACAAGGCCTTCTTCCGGCATTATTTGTTCGGCTTCTTCAGGCATTGCAACGGCAGAATCGGCCCCGGCTTCTGCGACTTCCTGATCTTCGCCTTCGGCAGTATAGATTTCATCAAGAATTCCGCCCAACGAGGTATCGTCGGCCTGGAGAGAAAGGTCCAACAATCCCGAGCCGCTTCCGAAACTGTCAAGATTAACGTCTTCTTCGATTTCTTCGAGCGGCACTTCAGATGATGTCCCCTGCGGTACGACGGTGTCGGCCATCGTGTCGTCGGTAATTTCATAATCACGGTCGGTCTGACCCAGAACACTCGTTCCCTGGCCGGTTAAAGCCGTATCAGCATTAGTGAGATCGCTGTCAATAACCGGAGTACCCGTTTCCGGCGCCAGGAGAATTTCATCCAGATCCAAATCCTCTTCCGAAGGCGACTTCATTTCCGGCTCAGCGGCTTCGAGCTCCACAGTTTCGGGCTCTGCCTCAGGCTCAGGCTCCGCTTCAGGCTCAGGCTCCGCCTCTGCTTCAAGCTCAGTATCGAACTCAGGCTCAAGGCTTTCCAGAGAAGGAATTTCCGCCGACGAAGCTTCCGGTTCGGCTTCCGGAATTTCTTCAGGTTCGGTTATTTCCGCCTCCGGCAACAAAGCTTCGACTTCTTCAACTTTAAATAGTAAGTTCGGGCCGTCACGAAACTCTCGCAATTTGCCTTCCTTGACTATCTGCTTTAACTCATCGGGGGTTTTGTCGAGCTTCTTGGCGGCTTCTTCTAATGAATAAAACATACCGGCCATATTCACCATTCTCCTATACGCTAAAGCACTCGATTAGCGATTCTTTAGCATCTGAAAAAAAGACATTTAATAATCCATATTTTAACTTAACAAGACTGATTATGCAACCTTTTTTTGCCTGCCGGAGCTATTATAACTGAGAAATATGCGAGTAAAAGCCTTTTAAGCGTGTTATACGTGTAGGATTTGACCAATAAATTACACCAAATCAAAGCCTAAATATGCAGATACCGAGATGCTGTAATCTAACTGCACTTCAATATTAAGGATGTTTTTGAGGTTCTGTCTGAATCGACCTCAATTGAAATGATCCACTTATCAGGACTCAAGCTGAAAACAATGAAATATAAATGCGGCAAAAATCCGCGTTTTTACACATAAGCTTCGCTTGTGACCTGCTCGCCGGGCTTGAAAGGCAGCGGTTCGGCGAACTGAACGGCGATTCTTCGCAAAAATGGATTGACCTGATCCACCCGGCAGACATGACCTGAACGGGTGAAATTCGCCATATCGAACGAATCGTCCGGGCCATATTGCGGAACGCTGAACCGTGCCGTTATATTCTGGCCGATATGCGGGCAACCATCGTCCGCATAACATGTAAAAGCCGCCGATTTGCTGGTAATATCAACCATTTGCCCCTGTATGAGGGAGTGATTGGGATTTTCGGCGAACCAAATCGGCCAGTAATAACGCAATCTTTGCTCTGTTCTTCGCTCACTATCTTCCATTTTAATACCTTATAAGTCCCCCGTTATTAATTGTTCCTGTGTCTGCCAATCGACATATTTGCCGGGGCACTTAACCAGTCAGAGCCGGAAATATCGCCTCATGTCACGTTGACAGGGCTGATTTTTGAGTTTGCCGCAAGTCGGGAAGGAAAAAAAATGACAGATTTTTTCGTTTTTTTTGAGTTTTATCGAGGATATTCCTATAACTTTTTGTCAGGAACGGAATTCTCCCGCTTCGTTATTTTTCAAGAGAAAGGATTTTACTCGACACATTTGTCGGTCAAAGCGCAAATAATATGTGTAAAGTCGAATAATCGAATGTTTCGACTGCTGATAAAGGTCTTCCATGGATACCAGTACAGAGCAGGAAATAGCAAGTGGTTTGCAGCGAGGCGAGCGGCAGGCCTGGCAGAAACTCTACGAGGCGTATGCTGAGCCTCTCTGGAAGAATATCACCCGGCTTGTGGGCAATGATTCGATAATTGTAGCCGATACCTTACAGGAAACATTTCTTGCCGCGGCACGCTCGGCCAAGGTTTTTAATCCACATCGCGGCTCGCTCCGGGGCTGGCTCTGGACAATCGCCAGACGTCAGGTCGCTCTCTACTATCGCAAACAAAAATCGAGCTCCGGACTCAGTCGGGCCCGACAATGGTGGACGGCGCTGGATGGCGAAAAACTCGATTGGATAGACGCCAAAGCGGATATTCCGCCGGATATTCTCCAATCGCAGGAGCTGGCGACACTGGTAAGAACTGTCTTAAGGGAATTACCGGGCGATTATCAGACGCTTCTTTTGGCCAAGTACGTCGATAACCTGCCGGTTGAAAAAATCGCCGGGCAGATGAATTGCTCGCAGATAGCAATTCGCTCGAAATTGGCTCGGGCAAGAAAGTCTTTCCGGAAGGCTTTTGAAAAAATAATCAATAAAACGTCAGGTTCGCGCGAGGTGATGCTATGAATTTTGAAGATGATGAACAAAAAAACAGAAGGTTGTCGTCATTACTCTCGGCTATCGATAAAGATACTGCCGGGCCGGATAGGGAATTCCTGGATAGATTGCAGGAACAAACAACGGCCGAATTCTTAGCTTCTTCAGCGAACGAGGCAAAAAATTCACAAACAGAAACAATTTTTCCAATATGGAGAATTATTATGAAAAGTAAAATAACAAAATTCGCTGCCGCAGCGGTGATAATTTTAGCCGCGATTATTGTTTTCAATCAGACAGACATATCGATAGATGTTGCTAATATCGCCTTGGCGGATGTGGCAAAAAAGATCGAACAAACCAAGAACTGCGTATTTAATAAAACAACGATAATATCTTCCGAAGATAACAACACCAATACATTTGATTCATTGGTATATTATACGAAGGCCGCCATAAGGGAGGATATATATGACAATGAGAAAATTACTAATCAAGTGTATGTAGATTTTTCAGAAGGAATTATTGTCGGAATAGAACATAAGACGAAATTATTCAGGAAAATAGACCTGACGGATGAGGATATTGAGAATGAAAAACTGTCTTCTTCGATAAGCCCAGAGAATATCGTCAACCTGATGCTGTCAGAAGGAAAATATAAAAAACTGGGCAGAAAAACCGTTGATGGCGTTCTTTCGGAAGGCTTTGAATTTGACGACAAAAGAGCCTTGCTCAGCATGGACAAAGATAAGGTCGAAAATATTGTTATGCGTCTTTGGGTTGATGTAAATACTAATTTGCCGGTCCGTATTGAGGTTGATAGCGTTCTAATTAATAAAATAAAAGCAAATGTGGTTATGTTCGATCCCCAATGGGATGTTGAACTTGAGGCTGATTTTTTTGAGCCTAAGATACCTGATAATTACATAACACCCGAACAGCGTGGTTACATTGGGATAAATCTTGAGAATTGGCCGACTCTTAAGGTTATTC
Source organism: Sedimentisphaerales bacterium (assembly GCA_016933295.1). Lineage (GTDB taxonomy): Bacteria > Planctomycetota > Phycisphaerae > Sedimentisphaerales > Anaerobacaceae > JAFGPS01. Next base: position 29,606 of record JAFGBG010000194.1, read on the forward strand.
CGGGCATGGCAACTGAAAAAGCAGGAATCAAAGATGGAGATATCGTCTTAAAAATTAATGATAACATTATCTCAGATGTTATTTCGTCGGCTGATGCGCAAAATATGCTTTTTGGAAAGATTGGTGAAAAAGTAGTCCTTACTGTACAGAGAGATGAGCAAATTCTAACCTATGAAATTGAAAGAGCGCCTCTGCCAGAATAATTGGTCTATTTGTATTATTTCATAGGGCTTCCTCGATACAACTTATTTGTTGAGTGACTTTATGAGTTTTGAAAATCCATTGCCGCGTTGTTCGTAATTTTCGAACATATCGTAGCTGGCACATGCGGGGCTTAACAGGACGACGTCGCCGGGACTGGTGAGTTTGTTTGCCAGTGAGACAGCGTCGGCAAGGGAATCGACAACCTGGAAATGTGTGGCAGCGACCGAATGTAATAAGGTCGATGGTCCATCCACTTCACTTTGC
>JAFGBG010000195.1 GCA_016933295.1 Sedimentisphaerales bacterium
ACGGTTCGCCCCCCTACTGCCTATGATCCTGCTCCGGTTGATGGCGCTCCGTTTACGGATATTAATGTGCAGCTAAGCTGGAGTCCCGGTACAGGTGCGATTAGTCATCATGTGTACCTTGGTAATAAACTGGAAGATGTACAGGCCGGGACTGCTGATACCGACATGGGTGTTGTCGATGCTAGCAGCTTTACTCCGGAACCGCTCGAATACGAAAGGACATACTACTGGAGAATCGACGAGGATGACGGGATCAGTATACACTCAGGCAATATCTGGAAATTCAATACTGCCCCTGAGCTACCTATAATCGATCCCAGACTTGTAGGATGGTGGAAGCTCGATGAAATCGAGGGAATCGGGGCGCTTGATTCTTCAGGCTACGGTAATCATGGCACGTTATTTGGTGGTCTGACATGGGTACCCGGTCAAAAAGAAGGCGGTTTGGACATCGATGGTGTGGACGGCAGTTTTGTTAATTGCGGCAATTCTAATAGCCTAAATATCACTGAAGCTATTACGCTATCAATCTGGGTATATACCATTGATGCCGGAAACAATCAGGATGATCCATTATTCACCAAGGGAAATTCCAGTTATGTATTGAGACATGACGCCGATAATAGCATCACATTCGGTATCTATGACGGCTCTATGTACACTGCTTCTTACCCTGTGGACGGATCATTCAACGGTTCCTGGCATTATTTGGCGGGAACTTATGATGGAAGTGAGCTTAATTTATATATTGATGGCGAACTTCAGGCAACAGAAATCCACCAGGGTTCTATTGCAGTAAATACATTTGATGTCAGTATAGGCTCGGACACAGAGCGAACATGGATATGGTATAATGGTGAAGTTGACGATGCCCGGATATATGACCGTGCATTGACCGCCGAAGAAATCATGGATGTAATGTTGGGTGACACATCGATTGCCGCAAATCCGCAGCCGGGTTATGGAGCAACTGTAGATTTGGTACAGGCCTTTCCTCTTACCTGGTCTCCCGGAGAAAATGCCGTACAACATGATATTTACATTGGCACAGATAAAATCGCCGTAGCTGCTGCCGATACATCCACAATCCAGATATATCAGGGTCGATATGATACGAATAGTTATACGCCCACGGCAGATGTTGATCATAATCAAACCTATTATTGGCGTATTGACGAAGTTGGCGCCGATTCAAATATTGCAAAAGGCAATATCTGGTTGTTTACAATACCCGATTATCTGCTTGTCGAAGATTTTGAGTCATACAACGATATCAATACAGACGAAGAAAGTTCAAAAAGAATATATCTAACATGGATCGACGGATATGATAATCCTTCGGTTAACGGCTCGACAATGGGTTACCCAGAACCGATATTTGCCGACGGCGAACATTTTGTCGAGGTCGATATCGTTCACGGAGGCGATCAATCCGCACCTGTTTTCTTTGATAACACTGCGGCGAGTTATTCCGAGGTCACTGTAAATACGAACGATCTGCCTGTCGGCAACGATTGGACTACAGGCTCACCTGAGACATTATCAATATGGTTATATGGTGATCCGAACAATCCTGCGACAGAGCAGATGTATATTAAGATTAACAATGAAAAGAAGGTGGTCTCTGATGTGGATATGAGACTGGCGGATTGGCAACAGATAGCTGTTAACTTATCTGATTTCAATACAAATTTCGGTAATGTCACAACTTTCGGCATTGGAATAGAGAGAATCGGTGCCTCAGGCGGTTCCGGAATGGTATTTATCGATGATATTCGTTTATATCTGCCACTATTACAATAGTAAAAATTGCGGCATTGAATATATTGATGGATTACGTCATTAAAAAGCAGATTTTAATGCTTTCGGGGCCTATATCATTAATTTTGATATTGGCCCAGTTTTACATCAAAATGGATTTCTAAAAGTCGGCATAATGTCCAATAAAATCCCCTTTTTCTTATCTTCTGAACCGAAAAAGCATGAGATTTTACTTGACGTAAGAGCATAATTTAGTATAAACTAAATATATAGAGAAGTGTTAAAATTAGGTAGATATATGAGTTTTTGCCGTATTTTGAGCTCTTTTTTGTAATTCTATAAAAGACATCTCGCAGTAAGGGCGATATAAAGAAAAACTGCGTTTATAAACTCTGAAGTATTTTTATGCGTAAATTCGAAGGCAGGTGTGACAAATCAGAAAGCAAAACAATGAGTATTGTTTATTACAAAGTCGGAACCTTTTAAATATAACCGACCATCATTCTAACTCTTCTGAAGGAGGACTATTATGTGTAAAAAATTGTTCTTTTTAATCACCATCATTACATTAATCAGCCTGGCCGGCAATCTTCGGGCGGAGCCGTTCAGTATAGGGGCCGTAGAAGATATCGAGCTTGGCAATGATCCGCAGGTAGGCCCAGGCGCAAGTAGTAATGGTTCAGGCCTAGGGGCTCGTGATATTACCGACAGACGACGCGTTTTTTTGGTTAGTTACGATATATCCTCTATTAAAGGTAAGGGTATTATTTCAAATGCGAGTTTCAGCCATGTAAGTCACGACCAGCATGGTGAAACAAACGTTTACGGCATCATTGAGAGTTTGGATCTGCTTGGGATTGAATCCTTAACTTGGAACACCGCACCGGGCTGCCAGAACAATCCTACTCCGGCTTCCAACTCCCCCGTAGAGTTGGATTATGCCGACCTTACGGATGTATTAGTTACATTTACCGGTCCCGGATCAGCGCTGCAAAGATTTTCAACTGATACGAGCCAGGCTTTGGCTGATTTTCTGAACAACGATACGGATGGGATTGTAACATTTTTATTTGCACCTGCGGCAGAAAACCAACAGCTTATCGTCCGCTCATCCGAACACGAAATGGGCGGTTCACTTCTTGAAGGTGATGTCAGTCCATTGGTAGGAATCGCATTAGATCCACAACCGGACGACAACAATCCTGATGTAATACGCGATGTCGTTCTTAGCTGGACACCGGGAGAATTTGCCGCTACACATAACGTTTATTTAGGTACAAATTTTGACGATGTTAACAACGCCGATACAAGCAGTCCGCTTTTAGTAGGCCCCGGTGTCAATATCAATAACTTCAACCCCGGCCGTCTGGAATTCGGTCAGACTTACTACTGGCGTGTGGATGAAGTAAATGCGGCACCAGACTTCACTCCGTATAAAGGTTATACATGGACCTTTACAGTCGAGCCATATTCCATCACGATTCCCGAAGATAGCATTACGGCAACCGCTTCAAGCCAGGCCGAAGGCCAGGGTCCTGAAAATACCATAAATTCCTCGGGCTTAGATGCCAACGACTTACATTCAACCGCTACTGCCGATATGTGGATTACTCCAGAAGGTGATTCAGGACCAGCGTGGATACAGTATGAATTCGATAAGCCATATCAATTGCTTGAGATGCCGGTATGGAACTATAACGGAAATTCTATTCTTGCGCTGTTCGGAATTAAGGACGTTGTAGTCGAATATTCGTTAGATGGAACAAATTGGGAACAAGTAACCGATGTTACTCAGTTTACAAAAGCGACGGGCGCCGAGGGTTACGCTTATAACACAGTCGTTAATTTCAACAAAGCCGCAGCAAAATATGTCAGGATAAAAGCCAATAGTTCCTGGGGTGGCGATCTTCTCGGCTCTACGCAAATCGGCTTGAGCGAGGTACGTTTTGAAGCCATACCCGTCGCGGCAAGAAATCCAAATCCTGCCGACGAAGCCACGGATATTGCAGTCGATGCAACCCTTGGTTGGAGAGCCGGCAGAGATGCCGACGAGCATAATGTGTATATAAGCACCGACCAGCAGGCCGTAACAGACGGAACTGTTTCTCCCACGACCGTCAATCAGAACATCTATAGCCCGTCATCTCTCGATTTGGGAAGTACATATTATTGGCGCGTTGACGAAGTCAATAATGCCGAAGCCACCCCGCTGTGGGAAGGCGCCGTATGGAGTTTCAGTACTCAGGAATATTTGGTGGTTGAAGACTTCGAGTCATACAATGATATTCCCGAAGGCGAGGCAGGCAGTAACTTAGTCTATTTGACATGGATCGACGGATATGAAAATCCCTCGACCAACGGCTCGACAATGGGGTATATTACAGGCAGCTCAGTTGAGACCGAAAATGTTTATGGCGGAAATCAATCGGTACCGATGTTCTACGTCAACAGCACTGCTGGTGTATCCAAAGTCACGGTGGATCCAGCCAAACTTCCAATCGGAAGAAACTGGGCCAAAGGCTCGCCGGAGAAACTGGTAATCTGGATTTATGGCGGAGTCGGCAACAATACAGCTACCGACCAGTTGTATGCTACCATAAATAGCAAAAAAGTGCCTTATAATGGAAATCATTCCAGACCTGTTTGGAAGCCATGGATAATCGACCTCGCATCTCTGGGCATAAGCCTTAACAATATTACAGGACTTACAATCAGCGTCGAGGGCAGTGGCTCCGGAGTGATTTATCTTGATGAAATCGGATTGTATCAAGTCGCACCTGAAGTTTCCTCGGAAGAGGTTTGGGTCGAAGCGGAAACCGGCACGGTCACCGCACCTATGATGAAGTATAATGATCCTAATGCTTCCGGCGGCCAGTATGTCAGCACGGTAACAGGCACTGCCGACGAAGGTACTGCTCCTCCGTATCCGAATGGCACGGTCACTATTCCCTTCTCAGTCGAAGGCGGGACCTATACGGCACGTTTCCGGATTGGATTCCCGGGCGGCGACGATTCATGCTGGGTACGTATCCAGGGAGCTACGGTTCAGCCGGAAGTTACACCTCTGGCGGATGGCTGGTTGCACTTCAACGACATACCGACCGGAGATTACTGGCACTGGTCACAGCAGGTGAAACACGAGGGTGGCGCCGAGCCTCCGGTGGAATTCACAATGCCGGCCGGTACGTATAATCTGGAGATTGCTTACAGAGGAGCTGATTTGAGAATTGATGCTATCGAGTTTTCAAAGATTGATACTGAATAAACTCGAATAGACGGTTTTGTATAAATGTTGGGCCTATACCTGAAAAGGTATAGGCCCTTTTTTTACTGACTTTGAACTATGCCCCAACTAATGCAGGTCAAACAAGGTGTTATCAATCGGCTCAAACCAGCCTATTTTCACATCGTTTGAATTAATACCATAGATATTTTTCTCGTCGGAGCTTCCAATTCGATATCTGCCGATATGGCCGTCGGCCCATCCGATATTCGCATAATCCCTGTGGCGAAAATGTATCGACGGCGACATATAAAAGCTGGTCACAACCTGCCCGTTTTGAATAGTAAAAGGAGGTTCGGCAAAAGAATATTCGATTAAAAAATTCTCATCATTGGCCATCGCCGTATCGGCAAACATCAGGGTTTTGCCGGGTGACGCGATTTCCGCCACATGAGTAGTTGCGGCATAGGCATCTTTCCATGCCTGAATGCCGGAAATCCGACTTTGCCACAGTCGACTGCCGATATATGTCATATTATAGCCGTAGCCACCACAGCCCTGCTCGAAATTTGCGTCCCAGTTCTGACCTTTGACAAAATTCACTTTCCCCGGACACTCTTTAATTTTGCCGTTTCTTATATAATCGACTAAAGGGCCTTTTTTCGGATCGAACGGCTCATCGAGACTTTCTCGCCGTCCGTGCCATCTATTCAGGCCGGAACTATCCCACATATCACTTGCCGCAGATACGTATGCATCGCCGTTTTCTGTGGCATAGCCGATGCCGGCGAGTAAAAGCTGGTGAAGATTTGATTTGCACACCAACGCACGAGCCTCGGATTTTGCCGCTGATAAGGCCGGCATAAGAATAGCCAATAACAGGGAAATTGATGAGATTACTACAAGCAGCTCAATCAGTGTAAAGCCTTTTTGTTTTTCGTTGTGCATACCTTAATCCAATCCGATTTTTTTAATTGCGCCACTGTTCCGTTTGATACCATTGAGCATTCAGCACTTCGAGATCGGATTCATCTATGAAGAGGTCTTTAGGCTCGGCCAAATCACATCGGCCTATCCAACCCGACTGGCCGAAATGAGTATTCCAGGCCGATTGTAGAAGTTCAAAATCCAGCTCATCCACTATGCCGTCCAGATTGATATCGGCGGAATATTTTTGCTCTTTGAGAATACCTATCGCCTCCAAATCAAATCCCCCCGAACCATACGTCGGCCAGGCGTCAAAAATCGGGTGGTTATTCGCATAACAATCCCAGTCAGACCGAGTATCCGGATCAATGTGCACTAAGGCCTCATCGTAATAATCTCCGCTTCCGGGAATATCAACTATTCTGACATATCTGATATCGTTTATATCCACCAGAGATGAGATGACATCATTGTTATCTTTAATTTCACTCAAATCAAAAGGTGTACCGATGCAGGTGCCGCCCGCATTCGGGTGCTTACCGGCAAGATTATATACATTGCTTATTTCGAGCGTGCTCCACATATTGCCGGTTTGCTGCGTTAAAGATACCGCCGGGAACCTTACGAAATCTTCTCCGTTGGAGGAGACTTCCACAAAAGCCAGTTCAGCAAACAATTGACCTGAAATAATTCCCTTGCCCGCATCATATCGGCTTGATATTAAACCGTTCTCAAAAACCACAAAATCATATCCGTTTGTGTCTCGAATTGATTCATTGAATGCAACAGTTATCCATCCCGGGGATTCGCCCTGATTAATTTGTTCCGCGCCCAGCTCGCCAAGACTGAAAACATCATAAGTTTGTCCAGTAGCCGGCCCGAGTGCATTATTTGGCTCTGACCATTGAATATCAACCCCGTCGGTTTGATGAAAGTTTATAACCTCCGTAGCCCAGCCCTTAAATATCGGATTAATAATCGCGTTAGGCTCATCCGGCCTTGCGGCTCGCCCGCCGTCGCCGGGTATTATATATCCGCTGATTCCCTCCTCTGTATAAGGGCCGGTCCGGATTTCCGCCGGTCTGCATACAACGGTATCAATAGCAACAGTAGTCGGCGTATTCACACCCCAAGCACCGGTATCGCTGGAACTAAAAGAAATCTCAAGACTTTTGATCTTGCCCAATGAAGCCAAATCAACATACTGCCAAGTATCGACAATATAATCGTCGTTTACGTCCTCAAAAGAATAATCCGCCAGATAGAAATCAACAGCTCCGGTAACAATATCATTGGTGTCTTTGCCGGTAAAAGTCACGATGAACCAGTCCGGGTCGTTGCCGCTTTCACCGCCAAACTTTTTCGAATATGTATCTCCATATAGCATCGCATAGTACGCGTAATTGCAGTTCGTTACATACAGACCGTCAACAACAGCCGCAACACTCAGCGTCATCTTCGGCGGTGAGATAAATTTGTAAACAACGGTATAATTCGGCGAGCCTCCCTGTCCGACTCCTGTGATTGCATTGTATTGACTCGAAAGGCCGGTTGCCGCCGTATCGCTGATATTCGAATATGAAAAGCCATCCCACGATTCCCAGTCGGCGTTATAATTATTGCCGAAGTGTATGCCTCCGGAGATAAAACCACCGGAACCATCCGAGCCGTTCCAGGAAGATTCGGGCAAAAGCTCTAACTCGTCGAATGTCGCTATCTCTGCACTTGCGGGACAAGTCAAAGCCACAATAACGATTAATCCTGCTAAATATGCTGACTTTATTAATTTTACTGAACTCATTTTCTATTAACCTCCGGTCCAATTTTCACATTTTCACATCTTTGAAACAGATAACTTCACGGTAAAAAAACACCTCGAACACTATCTCATGTCGGTTACCTCCTTTTGCTCTGGCGTCCCATATCGCGGAGACGCGACAATAAAAAAACCGCCGTTCCCACGAGAGAAACGGCGGTTTTTCTTCCAAAACAACTCTACCAGCCGATTACATTCGACCGAAGAGTCTCACCTGTGTCCCAGCCCGCGAGAACACTAATAATGTGCAACCAACTACAGGCAGGTTTTCTGACTTGCGTCTTACCTTAAGACTCCTTCCCATGCCGCACTAATCATGTAAGAATACTCATAAAATATTAGTGCCGCACAGTGGATACGAATTGCCTTTCGGATTTCCGACCCGGCGGTCGGAACAGACGCTCACAGCGGCGCGACCGTCGCGGATTTTAACCGCGTTCCCGTTTGATTATCCCGAAGCGATAACCTCAGGACCTTTAGCTGGATTATCTTATTTTCAAAGAGCGAATATATTAATAACATGCGTTTTTGTCCGGGTCAAACCAAAAAAATTCTTAAAACTTAAAAATTTTCATATTAACCTCCTCTGACCGAACACTGTTATGTTTCAACATCTCGTAGTAGTATCGCTTTCCAATACTCCGCCTGTTCTGTCTTACCGCTAACCTCATAAAGTTCTATCAGGGCACGAATGGAGTCCAGTGTGCTCGGATGTGTGTCTCCAAGCACAGATTTTCTGCCTTCTATAGTTTCGAGGAAAAGCTTCTCCGCCTCATCGTATTGACCGATAGTTTTATATAACTTCGCCAGGCTGTTTTTTGTTTCGAGAGTGTCGGGATGTCCTTCTCCTAATGCATATATCCTGCCTTCCAATGTGCTCGTGAACCAAAATGCCGCATCCTCATACTTACCTTTTTCATAGTACAGCCGGGCAATGCAATTCATTGTCGTAAGTGTTGTGGGATGATCTTCTCCCAACGTGGTAAGTCCGATTTTCAACGCCTGGTTCAGAATATCGTTCGCATCCTCGAAAAGCCCTTCTGCCGTGTAAACCATTCCGAGACCGTTCATCGAACACAACGTATCCGGATGCTCGTCACCAAGCACGTCTCGCTCATTCTGATAGGCTTTTAGTAATGTACCTTCTGCCTCGGTGTAACGACCTTCCGCCAGGTACAACATTCCTAAACCGTTAATCGAATAAAGTGTATCCGGATGCATCGGGCCTAATAAACGATTCGCCTTCGCCTGATCGATAGCCTTAATGTACAAGTCCTCGGCAAGTCTGTAGAGCCCCTGGAATCTGTAAACAGTGGCAAGATTACCCCTGAATAATATCGTGCTTATATCATCCTCACCCAGCTCTTTTCGGCTTATTTTGAGTATTTCCTCATATAAAGTTCTGGCTTTTGTATATCGGCCCTGAGAAAAATATAATACCGCTAAACCGTTCATTGAAAATAAAGTGTCCTGGTTCTCCCAGCCAAGTACGTCCTTTCTGCCTTCCACCGTTTTGTTAAAAAACTCCTCCGCTTTTTCATATCGTCCCTGCCTCCAGTAAACTCTGGCAAGAGCATCCATAGTATCAAGTGTTTTGGCATTATGCTCCCCGAGTTTTTCCAGCCTTATCTGAAATGCACGATCGAGGTGTTCTTCCGCCGGACCATAATAACCTATATTCCTGTATGTAGTTCCCAGCGTCTGGCGAATCGTCGCTTCGGCAAGAGGTTCGTCTTTGAATCTGTCTTCAATTTTCTCGGATGCGGAATCGAGAAGTGACCGTACGGTTACATCGCGGCCCTGAGTTGTGGAAGGATCAACGAAAGCAAGAAGATCATCGCATAAGAAATTACTCACCGCCTGCGAAGTTTTTGCCTCTTTTTCGGCATTGTAACGAGCATCTTTTTCCTCTCTTCGCGCCTGTGCGGCCTTGACGGCGAAAACTGTCGAGACAATAATACCGGCGATTAATACAATCATTACCACCGCTACGCCGGTCACCAGCGCTTCGTTCCGGCGAACGAATTTTCTAAGCCTGTATAACGCAGACTCCGGCCCAGCGATTAGCGGCACGCCGTTCAAATAATTTCGAATATCATCTGCAAGCTCCGAGGCCGAACGATAACGGCGAGTTCGATCCTTTCGCATCGCCATCAGAGGAATCCACTCAAGCTCTCTGTTCAAACGCCTGGTCAAATTTCCTACATCGGTACAACGGCTTTCTGCTATTTTTTTGGCGTCTTCCCCGAGACCTGTCAGACGCGTGCTCGGTCTTTTCGGTTCCTGTTCGCGAATAATTTTACGGATATTATCTATACCGCCTTCACGCAATATATGTGTATCGAACGGCAACGTGCCGGTAAGCAGCTCATAAAGCAGAACGCCCAGCGAGTAAACATCCGAACGGGTGTCGATATCCTGTGCTCCCATTTCCGCCTGTTCGGGACTCATGTATTCCGGTGTACCGACGAACTGCCCCTGTTCGGTATATAACGTCCTTTCCGTCAAAGGTTGTGTGATGGCCTTGGCAACTCCGAAATCAATAATCTTGGGAGCGGCCCTCTCACCCTGAACGGAAATCAGGATATTCGACGGCTTAAGATCGCGGTGAATTATCCCTTTCTGATGGGCATATTGAACGGCATCGCAAACCTGGAGAAATAAGCCGAGTCTTTCCTCGATACTGAGTTTTTGCAGGTCACAATGTTTTGTTATCGGCTCGCCTTTAACATTTTCCAGCACGAAATAGGGTAAACCTGCTTCGGTCGTTCCGGCATCGAAAACAGGGGCAATATTCGGGTGTTCCAGAAGAGCCAAAGCCTGACGTTCGACTTCGAAGCGGGCGATTACCTCTTTTGTATCCATTCCGGGCTTGATTACCTTCAAAGCCACCCGGCGTTTAACGGGTTTATCCTGCTCGGCTAAGTAAACAATGGAAAATCCGCCTTCTCCGAGAATACTGAGAAGTCTGTAATTTCCAATCTGCCCGATAGACTTTTTGCCGTCATCGCTAAAAGAATGAGTTACTTCTGTATCCTTATAATTTTGTCTGGTATCTTTTCTTTTATCAGAGTCGTTCATTAATAACTTTCACGGTAAATCCTGTCAATTCACTGCTTTATATTAAGAAAGACGCTCGTAATCCGGCAAAAATTGACAAAATCAAAAAAAAATTGACCAAATCTCGGTTCTTCAATACTATATGTAGCTATTACGGCAGTGTCAAGATTACTGTAATTTTGCCACATTAAGTATTTTTTGTATCGAATATAAGGAGTTGTAATGGCTTCGATAGTCATAATATCCGGAGATCAAAAAGGCCAATATCTTCCTCTCGGCAGACGTACAAATGTGATTGGAAGAGCCGAATCGCTACCGATGCAGATTCTTGACGATATGGTCTCCCGCAAACACCTTCGTATTCGATACATTCCTGAGACGAACGAGCACCGCGCCGAAGATATGGACAGCAGGCACGGCGTATTCATCAACCACCGGAAAATGACGGATCCGGTAATCTTAAAAGAAGGCGATACATTACTCATCGGCCATACCAATCTTCTGTTCACGGACAAAGACTTCGACAGCCGTGAAAGCGCCCTCGAGCATTACAAGAAAGTCGGCGAGCGGGAACGCCCCACAATAATCGGATAATCCCTTTTGTTCACCTAAGTCATTGCGAAGGCTTCGTAGCTTTAGCGATGAAGCCGTGGCAATCTTTAATAAATTCCACTGTCTTTCGTTTCTGTTTTTTTACAAATTAGTAGGGCATCCCCAGATTAAAGCCGAATTATGATTTGACGGATTTCATTTGACAGTTAATTATGGGAATCTTAGAATTAAAAATCATGACAAAAGAAATAATAAAGGAAAAGTTGTTAAATGCAGTTAAAAGCAATCCTAACATTGCGGAAATTAAATATGTAGCGATTTTTGGCTCTTATGTAAACGGTTCTCCGCGAGATGATAGTGATGTTGACGTTTTAATTGATTTTTATCCTCAGGCGACGGTTGGTTTGTTTAAATATATTGATTTACAGCAATATCTTTCTCAGTCTCTCGGGAAAAATGTTGATCTGCTTACACCACAGGCTATTAGCAAGTATTTCAGGGATCAGGTGTTGAAAGAGGCAGAGCTTATTTATGAAGGATGACAGAACTTATTTACTCCATATTCTCGAAGCTATTGAGAAAATTGAAAAATATATTGAATCCGTTGGATTTGATGAGTTTTCTCAGAATGACATGATGATTGATGCAGTGGTCAGGGAATTCGAAATAATAGGAGAAGCGTCGCGTAATCTTTCAGATAAATTTCAGGAAGAACATTCTGAAATTCCCTGGTATAAAATCAAGGCCATGAGAAATGTATTAATTCATGAATATTTCGGAGTGAACCTGAAGGTGGTATGGGATACCTGTAAGAGTGATATGCCTGTTCTTACAACCTTTATCAAAAAACAAGTCTGATGAAATCGGTAAATAACAGGTGACTGTCAAATAAATCCAACTGTCTTCTGACTTCTGACTCCTGCATTCTGTTTTCTGTATCTTTTTTCTCTTGCATAGCGGACTTCAAAATCATAAAATATCCTTCGAGATTGTATCCCGACGTTTGAGACCAAAAGCAGAAGTTCTATCGCGAGTTCGCTATTTGCAAGACTCCGACACGGCTACCAAAAAAGGAATATGAATGAATAAATAAAAAAAACTAGCATGACATCCCTATATTTGAATGCATATTGTAATATAGTCACATAGCGAATATTTTTAAATTTAAGAATGCCTCGTATTATGAAAAAACCTGAGCCTCAAGATTTTGGTTTATCAGATCAAGAATACACATTCCTCGTGGCTGAACGTGCAAAAATAAACGAAGCAATAAATAAACTACCTGCTTTTGGTCTATTGGGTCAAGTATTGCGTGCAGTTTATATATCGTTGATATTAGGTGGTTTTGTATGGATTATATTCAGTATCATAGGTTATATAATATATGCAATAGTAGCTATAATTGGATTTGAATTTGATGAACAAATACCTGAAAGTATAAGTTATGTTGTTTTTATTGGCGGCTCTCTTTGCTTTCTGATATACTTCCTAAACCATCTATTCTCTGAGAATCAGAAGTCAACACAATATCAAAAACAATTGATAGATGACAAATTTCAAAAGGCTTCTCAATACGAAGAAGCGATAAGCAGATATGAAAAAACACAAGATACATACTGGAAGTCACTAAGAGGCATAAAACTTGAGAAAGCAATTGCTGAATTGTATAATAAAATTGGATATTCGGTTCAAATGACAAAAGCTTCTGGTGACGAAGGTATTGACCTTATTCTATCAAAAAAAGATGAAACAATTGTTGTGCAATGTAAAGGACATGAAAAACCGATTGGAGTTGGAGTTGTAAGAGACCTTTATGGCTCGATGATGCACTACGGAGCTAATAAGGCTATACTTGTTTGTCCTGCTGGCTTTACAAAAGGTGTTGTGCAATTTATGACAAATAAGCCTATCCAGCTTATTTCTGCAGACGACCTTATAAGGATATCAGACGGGATTTCAAGGGTAAATTAGCGATTCATATTAACAATTAAGCTATTAAAGGAAATATCTATGCAGGACATAAATCTCAAAACATGGGAAGAATTTGAAAAAGAACTAGAAAAATTGAACACAGAAAGTGAACAATTAAAATCAAAAGAAAGTGGTTATGTATCTCAAATACTTTTTAGAGGACAATCTGATTCCACTCAACCACTCGATTCTACTATTAACAGAGAAATTTCATGCATGGAATTTTCGACTTACCTTGAACAGATTAGAAATATCGTAAACACAATCAGTGCTTACACAGACTCAGATTGGAATATTTCTGAAAAGATTAGTTCTTACCTTAAGGAGCCTCTCTGGAATTTATATAAGTTACTACCAGAGAATAACTTTCTTAAAATTGTTGAATTTATGGTATATCTCCGTCATCATGGTTTTCTCTCTCCATTGTTGGACTGGAGTAGATCACCATATATTGCAGCTTTTTTTGCTTTTGAAAAAACTGATAAAGAGAATATTGCTATTTTTGCTTTTAGAGAATACTGTTGTCATGGTAAAAGCTTTATGCAAGAAGATCCTCATATTATTGGTATCGGGCCGAATTTGCGTACACATAAACGACATTTTTTACAACAAACTGAATATACTGTTTGTGGAAAAAAAAAAGACAAAGAATTCATTTTTTGCTCATATGAAGAAGTCAAATCCCCAATTAATGAATCAGAACAATATCAAGATGTTATTAGAAAATATATTATTCCTTCAGGCGAACAGAATAAAGTCATCAAAAAGCTGAAACTTATGAATATTACTAAATACTCTCTTTTTAGCACTGAAGATGCTCTGATACAGTCGTTATCAATGGATATGATGTTAAATTTAAAGGTAAAAAAATAAACCAATTTCTTGTTAAGCTATTATTCTTTTTCTCGGAAGATTTTTGCACCGAGAGGGATTCGTCACTCGTCCCTGGTGGCTCGTCGCTATATTCTGGATTCCCGCCTGCGCGGGAATGACAAAGAAATCCGTGTTAAACCTTGTAAATCAGTGTCTGAAAAAAATATAGAATTTAGAACGAGAGTTGACGAGGGATAATTTAGCGGTTATCATATATTGCATGGAATTCAAAGTTAATCGTAAAAAGTGTGTTTTGAAAAAGCTCCACGAGGAAGATAACGGCTATGTTGATGCCGAGCCGGCAGAGAGAGTCAATATGGTCTGGGAGCTGACTAAGCAGGCATGGGCTTTTGCAGGTATAAATGCTGAACAAAGACTACAGAGAAATGTTGCAAAGCTTATTAGACCACAAGGTTGAATTCCTTGTTGTCGGAGCTTATGCAATGGCGGCACACGGTTATCCGAGGGCTACCGGAGACCTGGACTTATGGGTTTTCACTTCCAGAGAAAACGCCGAAAAAGTGTATAAAGCTCTGGGGGAATTTGGTGCGCCGTTAGAACAAATCGATAAGGATAGTTTTTCTGAAAAAGGAATTATTTTCCAGATTGGAGTGGCTCCCTGCAGAATCGATATCATCACTCAAATAAGTGGAGTTGAATTCGAGCAAGCCTATCCCAAACGAAAAGATATCGAAATCGATGGAATAAAACTTCCGATAATATCGAAAGAAGATTTAATCCGCAATAAGGAATCAACAGGCAGAGAAAAAGATAAACTCGATAGCAAGTTTATGCGAGAATAGGAAATTTTAAATTTCGGAATACCATACGTATCTTATTCTTTTTCTCGGATGATTTTTGCTCCGAGCGGACTCAGTCGTTCTTCGATTCTTTCGTAGCCGCGATCGATATGATAAACCCTGTTGACAATTGTCGTGCCCTCGGCGGCCAAACCGGCCAGAACAAGCGCTGCCGACGCCCGAAGGTCCGACGCCATAACCTGGGCGGCGATAAGCTTCTTCACACCGGCAACGATAACCGCCTGCCCTTCTTTGCGAAGATTTGCCGCCATTCGATTCAACTCCGCGACGTGCATAAATCTGTCGGGGAAAATCTTTTCAATAACTACACTGTTACCATCGGCCAGAGATAGCAGTGCCATAAACTGGGCCTGTAAATCGGTTGGAAAACCGGGAAACGGCTGGGTCGTAATATCGGCCGGCTTTATTTTGCCGCGGCGGCAAACAACGCAACCGCCGTTCATGGCATCGATAGTGACGCCGATATTTCTCAGCTTATCGACAACGGCCATCATATCATTGATACGGCAGTTCTCCAGCTTCATTTCACCCGCCGTAATAGCGCCGGCAACCATGAACGTGCCCGCTTCGATCCTGTCCGGAATCACCTGGTATTCCGTGGGCTTTAATGTTTTCACTCCTTCGATAGTAAGTCTGGGTGAGCCGATTCCGGCGATTTTCGCTCCCATCCGGTTAAGGCAATTGGCCATGTCAGAAATCTCCGGCTCGCAGGCCGCCGATTCGATTACGGTTCGTCCCTTGGCGAGAGTCGCCGCCATTAGGACGTTCGCCGTACCCAAGACGGTCGAGCCGAACGAGCCTCCCAAAAATATCTCTTTTCCTTTCAGGCCTTTCGGCGCCTCGGCGATAATGTAACCGTTTTTAAGATGAATTTTTGCGCCGAGAGCTTCGAGTCCCTTGATATGAAGATTTACAGGCCGGTCGCCTATCGCGCAGCCTCCGGGCATCGAGACCTCCGCCCTGCCGCAGCGGGCAAGCAGCGGCCCGAGTATGCATATTCCGGCACGCATCCTGCGAACAATCTCATAATCCCCCACCGGATTATCGACGACGGTCGAGTCGATGCAAAGATTGCCGTTATCTTGACGCTGGATTTTACAGCCTAATGAAGTTAGAAGCTCGTTGCATACGGAGATATCCAACAGATGCGGCACTGCTTTTAACGTCGATTTGCCCGGCGCCAGAATCATAGCGGCCATTATCGGCAGAGCGGCGTTTTTCGCTCCGTTTACCCTGACTGAGCCGGTCAATCGAACCGGTCCTTCGATACGAAATATATCCATAATCTATTTCCCTTGAAAAGATGTTGCTAATTTAATACAAACATGCTTTATTTTCAA
>JAFGBG010000025.1 GCA_016933295.1 Sedimentisphaerales bacterium
AGAAAATAATATTCTTGATGGTGAGCCTGTTGAGAGGTTTGTGAGCACGCCATACGGCTTGATTGCCATCGGCAACGGAACAGTCGGACTGATTGAAACTGCAAGCGAGTCCAATTAAGGGGGACGTATTATGAATAAGCAAATTAAGACACTTATATATATTTTTGCCGCTCTTTTCTTTTCACTCCAGCAATGCAAAGGCTCGTTTTTCGATATGGCCTTAGAGCAGGATTCGATTTATACGCCGGGCAAGATAAATCTGACAATGAGACTGACCGATAAGGCAAAGCTTTCCGGGCCTTATCATTTCGAGGTTAGTATGTATATCACCGGCACACTTTTTCGCAAGCAAACCATAAAAGCCGACCAGAACGAGCCTGTTGTTTACGAGCTCAATTTTCCCGAAGTATTTTCTTTGACAAACTGCCGCAGCCGCTGCGAATTGTTCATTGGGGAAGATTTTATCGAAGCCCGCGAAAAACCTTTTACTTTATGGCCGTTGCTTGCGCCTTATACCGGCGAATCTGTTAAGAGTAAACAAATCTGGACGTTCGACACGTCCGGCAGATTGCAGGAGCTTTTCGGCAAACTGGAGGTCAAAACTATAGATGCGACATTTCAGGCTGCGAGAGATTTCGGCTCGCCGGATATTGTCTTTATCGGTCAGCATACCGATCCCAACAATATGCGGCTGATTTTCGAAAGGCTTGTTTCCGTCAAGCCAAAGCCTGTGATTATTTACCTGAAGCAGAAGCAGTTTTTAAAAGAAACAAAAGTCACAGTCCCTGTCGAAGACAGTATATCTCGGACTGTCGGATGCAGCAGAGACAATCCTTTCCTGCTTGATTTGAATTTTTGTGACATACTGAGCATGGTTGATAAGGCAAAGTATTTGAAAATCAAAAAAGATGAAAACTCGGGCAGAACCATCAGATCTTTTATATACGAACAAGTGCAGGACGAAAAGAATATCTACAGCTATGTTTTAACGATTCAGGAGGGCGAAAACTTTTCTATTTATTGCCAGCTTCCCGTCACCGATGGGAACGATCCCAGATATGCAATCCTGCTCAAAAACATATTAAGTTTTGCAGATAGTGTAAGTAATGAAATGAAAAGGAAAGCTCAGGCGTCCAATTCAAATGAAAGGGAAAAATTATGAAAGCTTCATTTATTTCCATATCGCTGGTTGTATTTCTACTTTTGTCGGTTAGTATTCTCGATGCACAGGAGCCGAATTCAGCATCTCCGGCAGAAAATAATCGGGCGGAATCCACTGCAGATGTTAATACTGTAAACAGTGTCACCGTCGCTATTATTGACTTCGAGTCGCAGGCGCCCGGCAATCCAGACCTGGGCCGGCAGTTGGGGGATATTCTTACTGCGAGACTGAGCATCTACGATAGATTTCAATTGGTGGAACGCAAGAAGCTCGATGATTTGCTCAAGGAGCACCAACTGAGTCTGGCGGGAATGGTAGAAACCGACCAGGCGGTAAAAGTCGGGAAAATGCTCGGCGCCAGGATAATGATTTTCGGCAGGGCTTTCACCGTTGACCGTGACCTCTACATCGTCGCCAAGATTGTCGGAACCGAGACCAGTCAGGTCAAGGGAGTCATCGCAAAGGGCAAATTAGAGAGCAATCTCTCCGATATCATCGATCAGCTCGTGGACAATCTCATCGAATCTCTGGACAAATGGACTTCGGA
This sequence comes from Sedimentisphaerales bacterium, assembly GCA_016933295.1. GTDB lineage: Bacteria > Planctomycetota > Phycisphaerae > Sedimentisphaerales > Anaerobacaceae > JAFGPS01. Next base: position 1,710 of record JAFGBG010000025.1, read on the forward strand.
ATTATTGCCGAAGACCGAGAAATTGAGTGATAAAATCCAAGTGCTAAAAAAACAACTCGAAGGCAAAAAACTGCCCTCTGTGGCGATTATTATCCCGGAAGTGCATGTCAATCGCCCGGTAGCCGATCCGGCGGCCGAGACCGAGATAAAGAAAATTTTCAGGGAAGTCGGTTTCGAGGTTATCGAAGCCAATAAGGAGACACTTGAAAAGTGGGCGAAAGATTATAGTATGGCGGACGTGGATGTCATTATCTCCGGCGAAGGTTTCAGCGAGTTCGGCTCGCGTATAGGCGGCCTTGTAAGTTGTCTGGCCCGGCTGGAGGTCCAAGCGACCGAGCGGGAAAGTCACAGGATTATTTCTTCGCAGCGTTCGACGCGGCGAGCGGTGGATTTGTCCGAGACTATCGCGGCCAAAACCGCTCTCCAGGCCGCCGGCCGGGAGCTGGCAATCAAGACTATCGAAGAAATCGCCGCGGAGCTTGAAGACAAAGAAAAATCCGAATCCAAAAACAAATAAGGATTATAATCCATGCATACCAGAGATATCGTCGCTCTTATTGCTGTAATATCAGTTGTAGTGTGTGTTGTAGATGCTAAAACGCAGCGTGATACAGGGCAATTCTCTTTTGCAATAATTGTAGATTCCGAGCCAGGTCAAAAATTATTCGCTGACAAGCTGCAATCGCTGCTCGAAGCTGAAGCCGCTGTGCAATGGGATGGGCGGCTTGTTGAAAGAGCGGACATGGACAAACTTCTGGAAGAGCTAAAAATCTCCGCATCCGGCATAGCTGATCCAAACAGCAGCCTGAAATTGAGCCAAATTTTGAATTTCGATTGTTTGCTTGCAGTAAAAACAAAAACCGACTCGGTAATAGCAACGGTTTCATTGTTTCCATCCACATTAGTAATTTACGAAAAGACATATACAGAGCGATTAGAGCCACACTCGCTGGCGGTAAATATTGTCACTAATGCGATAAGGGCGGTTCGTGAGCACAGCCGGGATGCAGACAAGCCTCAGGTTTCTATTGGTTCCTTTTATAATGTCGATCCTCATCGAAAGTTTTTGGATTTTAGTATAGATGTAAGTCTAAAACTGCGCCAGGAGCTTGTAAAAAACAGGACTATCATCTTGACTGAGCGATTATTTCCTTCAGACCTCTTGAGTGAGTTTGAGCTTGCAAGGGGTGGATTTACAGAACAAATAGCAAAAAATCTTTCCGCACCGCCTTCGGATATTCTCCTGTATGGAGAATTCCAAACCAAATCCGAGCAAAACCTTAACGAACCATTTGCCGAACTTAATTTTACCTTGCTTGTTGTATCGCCAACAGGCATGTGTGAAAATCACAAAGTGGAATTTTCCTGCCGCAGCAACGAACAGGAAGTTGTAATCGAACAAGTACTGAAGATAATCAGGCAGGCTGTTAGTGAAGTCCGAACCAAGCTGGATGCAGGGAAGCAGCGAAGTTTCTCACAGCGGGAATTCGAAGAGTTTAAGAAACAGGCTTTCAGACTTATGCCGAATCCTCCTATGCATGATCTTTACGGGAGGCTGCAATTTGGTAAGCGGGAGGAGCTCGAACGAGCACTCCACATGCTCGAATGCGCTATGCTTTTCAAAGGTGATGACGTACAGATACTTCTTAGTATGGGGGCTGTTTTTGACGGCATGAGAAGAGCTCGACAAAGCAATTATTCTCCCTCAGATAAGGAGTTTTTTACTAAAATCTGCCAAGAGCTTGTTGAACGAGCTTATTATATTGGCAGCGATAAAAATACGAGATACTGTTATTGGTATTACTTTGTTTATGACGGTTTAGGTCCTCCTCCACCAGGTTGCATCCAGGCTGCAAAGTATATTTGGGATACACGAAAATCTGAATACTGGGAGCGGGATCATATCCATTTTTCACTGAAGAGGCTTTTAGAATCAGATATAGATACTCAGTTAAAATATAAACTATTCCTTGAAGAAGTGTCTGAATTTGAAAATGCTCATCGAGGCTTATTGACTCTTGGAGAACTTTTCAGAATTTTTGAAAAAGAAATTCGTATACATGATTATAACACGCAATTTATGAACGAGTCTCTTACTTTTGCACAACATCTATTGAATAAAGAATCAATTTACATCAAAGCACTTGGTCACGTTCTTAATTTTACTGTCTATTTTAGAATATGCGAACAAAATAAGGATACCGAAGCCTTGAAAGAATGTACTAAGCATTTTCGTGAGGCCATTGATTTATTGGCCGACTTGCATGAGAAATATGATGGGAATGTTGATTTGCTCCCTTACTCCTATATGCTGTTACAGTTCTATGACAAGTACGATCAACTAATAAAAAAATTCGGTTTAGAGAATGACTCTGCAGAACTTAAGGAAAAATATATCACTATTAAGCTGAAAGCTGGTGATTATGGTGATGATGGTATTCCACAACTATTTCACACTCTGCTTCCCCAGTTATGGGAGCAGAGTAAGTATGAGCGAGGTTGCGAACTTCTTACTGATTATCTTGAAAATCTTGATCTAAGCAATATTTCGATTGATATTCGGTCTTATTTTATCGGAGAGTACAATCGCTTTTTATGCGCAATGCAGGGCAGGGCCCAGATCGGCATCAGCATAGATCGGTTTGAAAAAATAGAGTTTGATGATAATCTAACGGGAAATGTAAACAAAATTGTAGCATCTGAAAATAGTATATATGGAATCCGCTCTCAATTCGTGACACACACAAGTGGAAGGGCTTTCAAATTTACTCCGGCAG
>JAFGBG010000196.1 GCA_016933295.1 Sedimentisphaerales bacterium
ATATTCAATATCGGGAAAATCAACAGCCATACCGGGCATTGCCTGACGATATAAAACCCGGCGACAATGCCGATTATCGCATTTGTGATGACCGCAAAAAGTAACATTAGATGTTTTTCAAATCTTGATTTCTCTCTTTTTGTGAATATATGATAAAAACTCAGAAGAAAGCCGGGAAGAATAATCGCAGACAGATAAAACAGCAAGGAAGCCAAAAACAGTAATATTTGGTTGATTGATGAAGTAATTACATCGTCTTTTGTCTGCCTGTTTAATAACAGAAGCAATTCGGATTTTATAGGTTTATTGAATATTATAATCACAAGCAATGTAAAAGCGATAAGGAATAAAGACTGCTCATCATAGGTGGGAATGTACCAGTTGGATTTTTCGCCGTACAGAGTCACAACGTCGAATGCCGGCGGATTGCCAATTTGAAGACAGGATTTATTTTTACCGAACGACGAATCCCGGCTTTGAGGGACAGCAGTAGCATTTTCCTCGACGGGTTCTGTCTTTGTGCCCCCGATTCCGGGGCGCCCCTTTAATGTCCACGGAATTATCAACTCGTGATTGCATTTTGGACATTTGCCCATTTTGCCGGAGGTGCCTTCGTTAGCTCGAATCCTCTGGCCGCAATAGACACACTTAAATCGTATCATTCTCGAAATCTCTCGATTTTAGCACAATTAAATCCCTGGTCCATTAAGAGATAGCGTATCCGTATTATGCGTATTAGTCAATGGTCTATTATGATGATATCTTTGGGGATGAAGATATTGTTGTGGGAAAGTGATTGAATTATTTTCCCCTGATTTATGAAATCCACATAATTTTTTGTGAAGTGATATTCCATTTTCCATATTCTTTTTTAAGAATAATACCCCAACCCTGTGCTGCAAGAGGAGCCTGATAAGTAGTAACCTCAATCCAAGCTTCGCTCCGGTCGCTGTTAATAAAGATTTCACTTAGATATAATCCAGGGCCGGAATAATTAAAGTCCTCGCGTAATGTTCTTGCCTGTTCCTGGGAAAGAATGACTTGATTTTGGTTTTGGGTATATAAACCGCCGGTATCAGCAAGTTTTGGAACCATGATTACTAAAGGCTCACTTCTTTGTGTAAATTTTTCGATTAGTAACTGGTAGATATCTGCATTTGTGCCGGCTTTGGTTTCCTTTGAAAAATATTCAACCGCCTTATTTATTATTGATATTCTATCTTCCAATAATTTTTTCTGCAGAGCTTTCAGTTCTTCTGCGGTGAGTTGAGGTCTGATATGTTTGGGCCTGGGCGGATTAAAAGCTCTTGTAAAAAGATTCTGTTTTACAAGACCGGCATTCTGATATTCTGCCTGCCTGGATTTGCCCAAAAATCGCTCAAGATACATACTTGCAACGAGTCCTATATCTTTATCAGGATCCTTTTCGAGTTCCAGTAATATGTTGCGAAACTGTCCACTCTTAGTACCATAAGCATTTTGTCTGAAGGCAACTGCGAGAGCTAAAACGCGAACTTCATTTGAATCATGATGTACTAACGGCCAAAGTTGTTCAGGAGAAAGATGCTCTGTCTGCTCCAAAAAAAATCTGCAGAATCCTCGAATGTAAGGCGAAGGTGAGTCAGTGAGAGTTATGATTTTATCAATTGCTCTGTGCTCATCACGAACCTGTAAAATATGAATAGCACGATATACTACGTCATTATCGGAATCGTCAAGGAGCGGCATAATATCATCAGTTTCAACTATCATGCCCGGCTTATTGCTTCGTTCCGGCAGAGAATCAAGTAACTCAATACGAAGCTGATGATCACCGGTTCTCAGTAGAGACAAGAGAATTTCTTTAATTTCTGGATATGTTCCGAAATTATCAATTCGAGACATATTAATCAGGCCTTTATACGCGGAGAGACGCAATCGTTTTGGAGAGGATTCAGTATTTTTTATCAGGACTGGGATAGCATCTTCGACTCCAGTTGCGCCAAGTGCCCTCATAGCACAGCAACGAATATCCATTAGGTCATAATCCTCTGACTGTGCTATTTCAAGAAGGATATCAGCGTAATCTTCAGAAAGTCGAATAGGAATTCCATTGTAGTTTTTCAATTGACTTTCTGCACTGTCGGATATAATTTTTGCTAATTGACTTTTTGCCTTAAACCTTGTTCGCTCCGGCAGAGTAGAGTCTTTCATTAAAGAGACAAGAACCGGAATGTCATCTGGAAATCGAGTAAGATGCTCGATCATTGCATGTAGAATAGGATAATTTCCCCAGCGATCCTGATAGCGATTGCCGCTTAAATTATGTATTCCTTCTAGAATTTGTTTGCGTAAGTAATTGTTTTTTTGGATTGTGCATATTAGCTTGTGGTATCCGTATGGCTCATTATTGGGAAAAAATTCAGTATGATAAATATTTACAAATTTTTCCTGATAATAATAGCTGATTCCGAGAGTATGGATCGTGAATGCTGCAAATATAGAGACGAAAGCGATCAGTGTAATAATCAGCCAGTAATTTTTTCTTTTTCTTTCACTCGCCATATATAGAATAAGACGTTTGAATCTCAGCAACGGTTGTAAAATTTCTGTAAAAATTCCCTTTTTTTATCATTTTTTTAGTGCCGTTTAGCCTCGTGTAAAAACGTATGCACCCGGTTTGACGGGTCGTCTGTATTCGTAGTAATCTTTTCGTATTTTGAGGCATCCTTTTTTAGGTGTTTCCATAGAAGGCGAACCGACAATCAGTCCACATTCTTCCATGGCAAAAGGCCAGACGATTTCAATGCTTGGCCGATCTTGGGAATCGGAATTACTGAATTTAATATAAACAGGATGAAGTTTGACAAGGCATTCAGGCAATTCCTCGGGAAAGCCATTGTCGGCATAATAGCTTTGCCCTGCGTGTTCTGCTCCCTCGCTTGCCAGCCATGTCTGGATGGCATCAATGTCCGTTTCCTGCAGTACCCATTGCTCTAATCCCTCTAAAAAGACGGGAGAAAGGGGAGTAGTGTATAAGAAAGCACAACAGACAATTGCAGGACCAAGGACTATCATCGTGAGCTTGAGCAAAATCCGTACAAAATTACCGTGCCGGAGCGACAGACTAATCAGAGCAACAATAGAAGCACTTGCTGCAACCAATGCCAGAATGGGAAATAATATCAAAGAAAACCCGAAAATAGTTACAATGTATTGTGGATCATTTCGTGTGCCGGCTAGGTACTCGGGTCGATGGATAAGAGTCGAGCCGCCAATTGCCAGAATTGTAAGAATAGTTATTAGGATAATGTAAGCAATGTTCAGAGCTCGTTCGTCTCCGGAAGTATTTGTGGTTGCCGCCATTGTTTATACCTTTCATATGGAACTGACTTCAGCCCATATGAGTTTGTTCGATATAAAAATATCTATAGCCACTCGTCAATAATCGATAATGACGATATCTTCCGGTATTGCGACGACGTCACGGTGATTGGGTCCGAGGGTGTTTCGTATTTCGCTGCTGTGCTTGCCTGCCAGTGATTTTAACTGCGCGCTGCCTATGCTGGTGACGGCCTTGGCGTTTTCGTTTAGCATTACGACTTCGCCTGGCTGGAATGTTCCCTTTACGGAGATTATGCCGCTCGGCAGGAGGCTCTTGTGTTTTTTTATCGCCTGCATCGCGCCTTCGTCGATGACGATTGTTCCTGCGGCGGCGCTGTTGAGTATCCATCGCGAGCGATTGGATAGTTTTCGTTTGGGCATAAAGATTGTTCCGATCTCTTCGCCGGAGATGACTCTGCCTATAACGTTTTTGATTTTGCCGTCGGCTAAGACGATTCGGCAGCCTGCGTTCGAGGCGATTTTTGCCGCTTCGAGCTTGGTCTTCATCCCTCCGGTCGCGTGCGTGCTGCCTTTGCCGCCTGCGTTGCGAATC
>JAFGBG010000026.1 GCA_016933295.1 Sedimentisphaerales bacterium
GCTCCGTAGTGGAATTATTCGGGTCACCGTAAATCCATAACGACAAAGTATCCGGAGAACCGATGGTCCAATTCGTGCCAATCGGCAGATCGCTGGTATTGGCCGTCACTTCGGAAAGACTTGCCGTGGTATTGTTGTAGAAGATAGGTGCTGATTGACTGCCTCCATGTGTAATCTCCGTATCTACAAAATGTTCTCCATCTGCAAAGTTAGGAGTCGGATATCCCATTGTTGAGCCGTTTTGTGACGGATTGTCATATCCGTCGAACCATGTCAGGTAAATCCTGTTGCTGCCTTCCAGGTCAACATCGAGGTCGTTGTACGACTCGAAGTCATCGACGATAAGATAGTCGGCTATTGTAAATGTCCAGGTTATACCTTTGCTAACTGTAGAATCGTTATTGATTTCATCGATTCGCCAGAAGTAAGTCCGGCCTCCTTCAATCGCTTCCGGAGGAATATAACCGGCGGAAGTCTGACGGCCTCGATATACGTCTAAAGTCGATGTGTTCGCGTCCGCGACGGTATCCTTGTCGGTACCGAAATACACATCATGCTCAGCCGCCTCGTCTCCCGCTGACCAGCTCAGCCCGTCAAAGGCAATTAAATCCAGCAATGCGCCGTTGCCCGGATTCGGATTCCAGGCAAGAAGCGGGTCGCCTCTCATGGCCTGTGCGATATCTTCCTGCGCCAATACTCGATGATGGATTTGGATATCGTCGATAGCACCATCGTAAAGGAAACGATTGCCTACGGATTCTCGCCCTATATTTACGTTGTAAATGCTGCTCGGTATAGTTCCGGGCGAATCAGCAGTATTTTTCAATGACCCATCAATATACAACTTTAGCTGGCTCCCGTCATATGTTCCCGCCACATGTCGCCATTGACCGCTAAATGATTCATCGACAGGCGAGTCAACGAGAATTGTGTCATTAAGACGAAACTGGATGTTATTTGTTCCGGCATGTCTTAATCCGTAACTGTTGTTGCCCTTTGTGACGAATGATTGGTCCTCTCCGTTCGCGGCGGCATCCATCTTAATCCAGGCCATCACTGTAATAACATCATTAATGTCGAGACTCGCAGGATTACCGATATCGATGCAATCGTCAATTCCATCGAAATCCAGCGCGCCACCTATCTGGCCGGTGATCCACAGAGGTTCTCCGACAACAGTACCGTTATTTCCAAGTCCGGACCAGTCGAGTATAACGGAACCGCCGTCATCGTCTAACTTCCACCAGCCGACAAGATTCGGATCGGTAATCGGCGTCTCAGGAATAGTCCTGAAACTCCAAATCTCGCCATTTGTTAACGTCATATCATTATTACGCTCGTTAACTTGCCAATAATAAACTGTATCATATTCAAGAGTATCAAGTTCAAGAGCCAATTCCGTATGATTACCTTTAAATTCCGGTGATGTGGAATCTGCGTTGAGCATAGCGTTTCGATCCGTGCCGAAATATACGTCGTGAGATACAGCATTAAAACCAGGATTCCAGGCAAGGTCGGCGTTAATGTCCACATACTTCGCCCCGTTCGCAGGACTGGGATTATAAGCCGAGAGCGGCTGAATTGTAAAACTCCAAACTTCGCCGGTATATGTCGTCGCCCCGTCCGAGGCTACTTCATCGACACGCCAGTAGTATGTCTTTCCTAATTCCAGTGCAAGGGGGCCGTGACTCGTTTGACTCAGAGCCGTTAAAGGCGCCGTTCCGTCAACAACCGCCTGCTCATCGTCGCTGAAATACAGGTTATGCGTGACAGCATCAAGTCCGGCATCCCATTGAAGTGTTACCTGTGTATCGGTTGTAACACTGCCGTCCGCCGGTATCGGACTCGAGGCGTTTTCCGGATTAGCCAGTTTTTTAATCTCAACAATCGATAACGCCCTGTTGTAGATGCGGGTGTCGTCGATTCTTGCATCGCAAAATCGGCGTGTTCCAGAGTCGCTTCCTATCGAGACGATAGAGCCGTTGGTTCCTATAGCGCCGGTATAATTTTTCGTGTCTCTAAGCTCGCCGTCAACGTATAACTTGATCTGGCTGCCATCGTAGGTTCCGGCAAGATGGTGCCATACATTATTAAACGACGTGCTTCCGGGAAAAGTGACCGCCTGCCAGCCGCCGATATAAACGAAAAATTCTATTCTGCCACCGGAATTTTGCTTAAGGGCATAACTGGTATCGCCTTTTATCAAATAAGACCTGTGTGCACCGCCGGCCACCGTGTCGGTATTAACCCACAACGCAACGGTGATTGCCTCAGTAATATTAAGGCTCTCAGGATTGCCGCAATCGATGTAATCGTCGGTTCCATCGAAGTCCAGCGCCGAACCTATTCGGCCGTCCGTCCATAAAGGTCCGCCGTTTAAAGTGCCGTCGTTCCAGTAAGCTGTTTCATCAAGTACAATCTGACCTGTTCCTTCATCCAGCTTCCACCATGCGACCATATTCGGATCGAGGCCCTGAGCCATACCGATTCCGGCAATAGTGATGGCTAACAGAAGCGGAAAGAAATAATTCATTTTTTTACACATAGTCTTTCTCCTCTTAGTAACAGAGTTTAATAAATTCGTCCTGGCTGAATACCATGACCCATTTTGTTTTCAAAAGAGACTCGTAATTGATATGTAACAACGTATTAATATTGTTTGTGAGTTATCCGGACCTCCTTCCTTCAAACAGCCGCATTAAATTAAAAAGTACAAAATCAACCACAGGCCCAAGAGTTGTTTATCGTCAAAAACCATCCTTCAACATAGCGGATAAGCCACATTTGAAACATAAAAACCCATCAAAACGGACATAAAAAACCAACTTATCCTACTATATTAATATCAAAAGAGCCCCCGCTTTGTCAAGGAAAAATCACACATACTCATATCCGACGAGAAACGGAAGGTTATTTAACGTTGCGATGAAATCTCACGGAAATGCCGAAAACATCCAATTTTTAGTTTTTTCCCGCCGTTCAGGTCTTTATTTTTGCCTTTTTCAGCTCTTCTTCGGCTTTTTTGCGAGCAGAAATGTCGCGAATGCTTTCGCGATGTCCCAGGGAAGCACCTTTATCGTCGTAAATCGCCTGCCATGACATCGCCGCCCAGATGATTTTCCCGTCTTTTCGGACTATTCTGAATTCCACATCGTTGCCGGTGCTGCCGTTAAGAGCGGATTGAAAAGCCTTGACTATCCGCTCGCGGTCCTGTTCGTAAACAACGGCACCCGGATAATCCGGCAAAGATGTAATTTCTTTAATATCATATCCGGTCAGACGTTTTACCGCCGGATTTGTCCATAGAATCCGCCCGGAAGGACCGATCCAGACCTCCCAGTCATAAGTGTAATCCGCAATCGCCCGAAAACACTGGTCGGTCATTTTAGCAACCAACTGCGAACGTTTGCTTGCGCTAATATCATCATATACGGCGACAATCCGCCCGGAAGGCAATCTGAAAACATAGTTTTCCCGCCAGCCGGCAATCCTTTGGTCTTTATAGATTGAAACGGGATGATGTTCCGGTGTTCCTGTTTTATACACTCGTCGAAAAACATTGAAAAGACCGAACTGCTTAACTCCGGGAAAAACTTCCGTTACTTTTTTGCCAATCAGTTCTTCTTTCTTTGTATTCTCGATTTCTTCTGCGGCAGAATTAAAATCGACGAATATAAAATCTTCGCCGTTATTGATTGCTTCGTAAATTGCAACACCGCTGCTGACATTATCGAACAATATTTTGAATTTCGCCCGGCATTCTTCAAGCTCTTGGTCAAGATGTTTTTCACTGCTCCAGGGCTTTTTGTTACCGCCGTTTTTGGCTTTCATATATTGGCTCCACAAAAATCCAACAGCAAACTTCTGTTTCTATTATATACTTTTTTTCGCCATTCGTGTTCGGATACGGATGCCTGATGCCAATTGTGTATTGCGAGTATATGCCATTGCAGAGAGAAAAATCAAATTAATTATTCTTTTTTAATCTTCATAAATTCAATTTTCGGCATTCCGATCGGGGGTTTCGACGCCGAGCAGATGTCGGACGAAAAAATCCCGCCGCCTTCGAGCGCCGTAAGCGCCGCCGCTGCCGTGGCCCATACCCGGCACGACAAGCAAATCGAAATCCTTGCCGGCTTTAATAAGGGCGTCAACCAGGCGCATAGTCGATTCCGGCGGAACATTGGTATCCAGCTCGCCTACGATTAAAAGCAACTTGCCGCGGAGACGATGCGCGTTCTCGATATTCGAGCTTGCGGCGTAATGCGGCCCGACCGGATACCCCATCCACTGCTCGTTCCACGAAGCCTTATCCATACTGTTGTCATGGCAGCCGCATGATGAAACCGCTACTTTGTAGAAATCCGGGTAAAACAAAAGTGCCCCTGTTGAGTTTTGTCCGCCCGCCGAGCCGCCGTAAATTCCAACGCGGCTGATGTCGTAATACGGATATTTTCGGGCGACGGCCTTGTGCCAGAGGATGCGGTCGGGAAAACCGGCATCCCCGATATCATGCCAGCAGACATCGTGGAACGCCTTGGAACGATTGGCTGTTCCCATGCCGTCCATCTGAACCACGATAAAACCCAGTTCCGTCATATCGCTCCAGAACCCTGCAGGGCGGAACGTTTTGGGGACATAGGAGCTGTGCGGCCCGGCATAAATATATTCGATGACAGGATATTTCTTCGAAGGTTCGAAATCGGCGGGCCGGGAAATAATACCCCAGATATCGGTTTTGCCGTCACGGCCTTTGGCCACAAAAACTTCCGGAGCTTCCCAGCCGCCGGCTTTGAGCTGAGAAATATCCGCTTCCTCGAGCTTGCAGACAAATCCGCCGTTGTCTGCTTGTCGAAGCTCGTGCACCGGGGCCATATCTACACGGGAATAGGTATCGATAATATATTTTTGATCCGGCGAATACTGGATATTGTGACTGCCGTTACCCTCCGTCAATGCGACCAATTCCGTGCCGTCGAAATTTACCCGGAAGTAATGAACAAAATAAGGGTCCTGGTCCGGATAGAATCCGCCGGCGCGAAACCATATCTGCCGCTTCTTTTCATCAACGCGATCTACACCGCGTACAACCCAATTGCCTTTCGTAATCTGATTTTTTATCCCGCCCGAAACAGCGTCAATCAGATACAAATGTTTCCAGCCGTCACGCTCGCAGGCGTAGATTATCTCCCTGTTGCCTTCGGTGTAATAAATAAATGAATCATATGTCGTATTGACGAAAGTGCCCGGATGGTCGTCGAAAATAGTTTTTGTTTTGCCGGTTTGGGCATCGACCTTGAATATTCGGAACCGCTGATGCCCGCGGTCGGTTTTATGGAACAAAAAACTTTTACCCTCATCGAGCCAGCGTATTATCGCCGGACCGTAGAAATCGATTTGCTCTGTATCGACTTTAGTCGCCTTCCGGCTTGCCAAATCAAAGGTCCATAATTCATAGCTGGTGTATTTGTCACCCGGCAGGGGATAGAGCCGTGAGCGTAACTTCGCCCGGCCTCCTCCTCGCGGTGAAGTTTCAATCAAATATACCTCTTTAGGCTCACCCGGGATAATCTTCGAGGCTACGATTATTTTCGAATCCGGTGACCAGGACAGCATCCCGTAGGAATTACCTTCGATACCATCCCGGCTTAATTGTATTTCCTCGCCGTTATCATTGCGGACATAGACATTGTATTCCTTTATAAATGCCGTCCGGTTTCCATCCGGTGAATTGCTGTCAAGATACAGCGGGGGATCGTATGCCAGGTTTGTGCCGTCTGCAACCGTCTCCGGTGTTATTTCCTCGAATTTGCTCCTGTCCGGACGCGGAGCAGCTTGCGCCGGAGGCTCCCGCACGGAATCGACTCGCGTGATTTTGTACGAAGACAGGTCACACCGCCGGCCCGTCTCGCCGACTCTAAACTGAATCTCATTTGTGCCGTTGGTAAAAACAATATCATTGAACGGTAACTGCTCGGCTTCGTATTCCGTCCCGTCGGCTTTGGATAATGCCGCGGCAAGTTTTTGGTGGTCGAACGCCGGCATCCGCGTGCCGCTTTCGGCATCGACTAAAACAAATTCTTTGGTATTACCGGACAGGTCGTTTCGATACCAGAAGCGCTTATTGTCCGCAAACCAGTGAGGTGTAATCCTTGATTTATAATAGCCCTCAACGCGACGCTGCATTCGCTCCCTCCGCGGAGCCGGTAACTGAGGGGTATTTTGCTGCCGCTCATGACCGAAAATAAGTGACTCCGTGGAAAGTAATAAGATCGCCGTTACTAAAATTTTGATAATTTTATCTAAACGAAATTGAAAACGCATGATTTATTCTCCTAATGCCTGCTCCCGAAACCGCCGGGAAATATCAACTCTTATACCGTTCCTGTTTGCTTAAGCCGTAGATTACTCCCAAGCACAAAGAGTGTCAACGCTGATTATTTTTCAAGCGTCCGACATATTTATCCAGTCAGTTACTTCGGCTGCATAATCTTTTCTGCAAATCGTTGTTATTCTTGGTATTTTCTGGTATCTTATGAAATTTACATGGTGGAAAAATGTTCCGAGATGTATGCAAATGAAAAATTACACAAGGGATACATTATGAAAAAGGCCGTTTTCTCGATTATTCTCGTCCTGCCTGTTTTAACTGCGACACTTTTTGCCGCACCGACATCGAATTTCGACGATTATTTTGCCGATCTCACTATGCGGGTGGATTTCTTTATGACCGGCGACGCCAACGAGCAGGAAATTACATTAGACGCAGTTTACAAACAGGGCCGCTGGGCCGGCAATCCCCGCAAAACCATAGATGACCTAAACCTCGGCGGCTATTATGCCAAGGTTTATGACGTGGCTACCAACCGGCTAATTTTTTCCCGCGGATTCAATTGTATCTTCTTCGAATATCGCACGACCGCTCCGGCAAAGCAGGGCGTTAAAAAAACTTACCACGAGTCGGCACTGATACCATATCCGCACCGGCCGATTCTTTTTGTTATCGAAAGTCGTGACAAGCTCAATCTGCTACATCCGATTTTCATCCGCAAAATCAATCCGAAAGATTCTGGTATTATCCATCCCGAATCCGATCCGAACGATCGGATTTTTGATATTATGATAAACGGTGATTGCCATGACAAGGTGGATTTTTTATTTCTCGCCGAGGGATATACCGCCGGAGATGTGGAAAAATTCCATAGCGACGCGGAACGTTTTACGAACATCTTATTCGAGATGGAGCCTTTCAAAAGCTATAAATCAAAGTTCAATGTTCGTGCCGCCATGCGTCCTTCCGCCGAAAGCGGCGCGGACGAGCCGACTCGCAATATCTTTCGCGACACCGTAATGGACGCCTCCGCCAACGCATTGGATACTCCCCGCTATATGCTGATTAACAACAACAAAGCCATGCAGGATATCGCCGCGTCAGCGCCTTACGACGCAATTCTCATCGCGACCAATATTTCCCGGTACTCGAACGGCGGGATATACAATCGCTATTGTATTTTCGCCGCCGACAACAGACGCTCCGTCGGCATTTGTCCGCATGAGTTCGGCCATTCTTTCGCCGGCCTGGCAGACGAATATTTCGGCAGCGACGATGCATTAAGCGAATTTTATCCAAAAGGAGTCGAGCCGCTCGAACCCAACATCACCGCTCTGCTCGATCCCGAATCGCCCAAGTGGAAGCACCTGATAGAACCCGGCACACCCATCCCGACAGCGCCGGATCCTAATAATCCGGATCAAATCGGTGTCTTCGAAGGTGCCGGATATACAGCCAAAGGGCTTTACCGGCCGAAGGACAGGTGTATTATGCGTTCCGGCAGAGAATTCTGCGAAGTATGCCGGGAAGGAATTATCAGAGTTATTAATCATCTCAGCAATGAATAATCAGTTTTGTGCTTTTGGTAATCCAGGCAATTATTTTTCTGATGTGGATTTATGGCAAATGTACGAATTTACGAAACTTATTCTCAGAATTTCGCCTTTTAAAGGAAAATGGCAGTTTTTTTCCTGTAACATTTGGCAATGAAGCCCGTCTATATAAAAATAAGAATGATATACACGAGTTATGAATCGATTTAGGAAAGGAGACTATAATGCGGCAATATTCAGGCTTAAAAAAACTCTTCCTGTATTCATTTATTACGATATTCTTTTGGACGGCTGGATGCATATATATTGATAGCTCATACAATGGAAGACATTCTACAAATCAATTGTCTTTTGAAATACTTTTGCACGAGTCAGACAGAGAAGAGCTGCCTGAAAGTGAAGACTTGTTTCAGAGGCAGTGGATAAGCCAAAGCAAGTGGTATCCGAACCCATCCTGTGAGTACATCAGTCTGTCGTTTACAGAAGATGATTCGAGAAATACTTGTAAATCGGAAAATATCCGCGTAGATGAATACGATTTCAATACCTCTTTGCCGGAGTCTTCCCGGCGGGGAGAACCGATTAATATCTATGTCTCAAGTGACCTCGGAGAGATTTCATTCGAAGGAGAGCTTGGCTCCGGAGGATACGGGCACGATGTCACAGCTTCCGGAATAATCGTAGCCGAGCTTAATCACGAAAATATCGAAAAAATAAAAGGCGCCTTCGGGCAGAGACCTTCGCTCGATGTTGCAATATCACTGATTATAAAGGATGTCGGCGCCGAACAAATAATAGAATATGCCGATTGTGGAGCAAAGCTCAACATATCTCAGGCCGGAGAGCTTGCCGCGAATGATTTCAAGGTCGGTACGATCAAAGCACTTATCGAGGCCGGTTACAAATTCGACGGCGAAGCTTTTATCAGCCTTGCCAGACACAATATTTCCGGTGATTACGCAATCGGCTGGAAAAAAGCAGGATTTAACCTTTCAGCGGATCAATTGGTATATGCCAAACAACGAAACCTCAGTTCCGAAAGGGCTGTTGAATGGCAAAAAGCCGGACATGAGCTTTCGTTGGAGCAATTGTACTGGGTCAAGCAGAGAAATATACATCCGCAGGAATCTATGAAGTGGAAAGAGGCCGGATTGGAGCTTTCGTTAGAGCAACTTCAATGGGTCAAACAGCGAAATATCTATCCGGCAGAGTTCGCGGCCTGGAAAGAGGCTGGACGAGAATTTACATTGGATCAACTTCAATGGGCAAAGCAGCGGAATATCTATCCATCAGAGTTCGTGGCCTGGAAAGAAGCAAAGCGCGAGCTTACATTGGAGCAACTTCAATGGGTTAAGCAGCGAAATATCCATCCGGCAGAATTTGTAGCCTGGAAAGAGGCGGGACGAGAATTTTCACTGGAACAATTGCAGTGGGCAAAGCAGCGAAATATTTCTCCTGAAGAATTTACATCATGGCAGAATTCTGGATATGAACTTTCTCTGGAGAAGCTGTTCTGGGTCAAACAGCGTAATTTGAATCCGCAGGAAGCCGCTCACTGGAAAAAACTGGGATATGATTCATCTGTCGAGGATTTATATCGCCTAAGGCAGTATAATATTTCACCTTCGTACGGAGAGGCCTTCGTCGATCCGGAATATGAGCGTTTAAGCATAGATGAATTGATCGAATTCAAACGCTCCAATATTTCGCCGGAGACGGTCAGGAAGCTGCGACAGCGTGCTGAATAATGCCGCCCATGATTTACACCCGGGATCGTCTTTCCGCCGGTATTTCCTGCGAATCGGTTGATGGGTTTAAAAAATCCGGCTGCCCATCTGATAAACAATAAGTGTCACAACGTATGCAAGGGCGGTAAGACCAAAGAATTGCAGCAGCGCCCATCGCCATGAACCTGTCTCCTGTTTTGTAATGGCGACCGTCGCAAAGCACGGCGCGTAAATCAGACAAAACAGCATAATGCAAAAGCCCGTCAACTTCGTATAGTTTGCCTGTAGTTTCTGCCGGAATGTTTCTTTCGATTCCTCCTCACTGCCGACCGCGTAAACAATCGACAGTTGCGAAACGAAAACTTCCTTCGCCGCTGTGGCGCCTATCAGTGCGGTTCCTATTTTCCAGTCAAAGCCGAGTGGTTTCAATACCGGCTCGATGGCTTTTCCCAATCTACCCATGGCGGAATGCTCCAGTTTTTCCTGCCTGGCCTGCTGCGGTGTAAGATCTATATGCGAATCCGGACCGGGCTTCGGGTAGCTCATCGCGAACCAGAGAACAATCGAGACGGCGAGAATTATCGTGCCGGCCTTGCGCAGATACATCCAGCCTCGCTGCCACATGTGAATACAGATAGATTTGAAAGTAGGTACACGATAGGGCGGCAGCTCCATGACAAACGGCACGGTTTCACCCCTGAAAACCGTCAGGCGCAAAACCTTGATGCAGATAACAGCCAGAACAATTCCTATCAGATAAATCAGCCACATCATTACACCTTGCCATTTCTCGGTAAAAAAAGCCGGAATGATAAGGGCGTAAATCGTCAGCCGGGCGCCGCAGCTCATCAGCGGAATCACCATGATTGTCGTAAGTCTGTTGCGTCTGTTCTCGAGTATTCGCGTGGCCATTATCGCCGGCACGGAACAGCCGAATCCGATGAGCATCGGGATAAAACTTTTACCGTGCAGGCCGATTTTGTGCATGATACGATCCATGATAAACGCCGCACGTGCCATGTAGCCGGAATCCTCCAGCAGGGCGATCATCAAAAACAACAGCAGGATATTCGGCAGAAACACGAGCACGCCGCCGACGCCGCTTATGATACCGTCAACTAAAAGCGATCTGAGCCAGCTTTCACTGCCCGCCGGCCATAGTCCCGAAACGGTGTTTGCAAGCCAGCCGAAAAAATGCTCCAGCCAGTCCATCGGATAACCGCCGATTTTGAACGTCATGACGAACGTCAGGTACATCAGCAGCAAAAAAATCGGCAGTCCGAGAATGCGATGTGTCACTACCGCGTCGATTATATCGCTGTAATTGTGCCGTAATTCTACGGTCGTTTTGATTGTTTCCTGGCACGCCCCAGATATGAATCCGTACCTCCGATCCGCCATTACGACCTCAGGATTATCGCCGAAGATGCCTTTTAAATGTTCGGTCGAAGCGGCAACAACATCGAGCACATCCCGGCTATTGACTTTAGCCGTAATTTCCTCGTCCTGCTCCAGCAGCTTAACAGCAAGCCATCTCGGCTCGTATTTCTGTGTCAGAAGCTTTTCTTTGGAGGCAACGGCTTTTTCAATTTGTTCCAGCTCGTGCTCGATTTCTTCGCCGTAATTTATTTTATGCATACGCGGCTTTTTGGCTTTCTCGGAGGTTTCGATTATGGCCTCGAGCAGCTCCGTTTTGCCTTTGCCTTTGTTGCCGATTGTTCTGACGATTTTTGCCTCCAGCAACTGCGACAACTGTTCTATATCGAACACCATGCCTTTCTGCTCGGCAACGTCACTCATATTAAACGCCAAAACAAGAGGCACGTTCATTTCGATAAGCTGAGTAGCCAGGTACAAATTCCGCTCGATGCCGGACGCATCTACTATATCGACCACAATGTCCGGATGCTCGTTTATAATGAAGTTGCGGGCGACAAGCTCCTCCGTCGAATATGCACTCAGGCTGTACGTTCCCGGCAGGTCCACGAAGGTAATTTCGTAGTCTCCGTGTCTGCACGTGCCGTGTTTTTTCTCGACGGTCACGCCGGGATAATTACCCACGTGCTGGTGCGCACCGGTAAGCTGGTTGAATATGGAAGTTTTGCCGCTGTTAGGATTTCCGGCCA
>JAFGBG010000197.1 GCA_016933295.1 Sedimentisphaerales bacterium
AAACTAAGGCGGTGATTGCCAGACCGCTGGTCTTCGGTACGATAGGTTCTCCGTAAGCACCGTCAGGCACGCCTTGTGGCGGAGTCCCAAGTACGCCGGCAGGCGAAGGCGGCGTTAAGACCGCACCGCATGAATTACAGGATTGAGCATTATCTGGATTTTGCGTTCCGCATTTCGGACAGTACATAAACACTCTCCTTTCGATTTTTAGATTTATCCGACAACTAATCTGCACGACTCACTTATCGTCCATGATAGATTTTCTGCCGGAGTTTGCAAGATATTTCACGTTTTTCTTTTCGGCGGGGATTGTCTTTATATGCCAATATTAGGATTGGCCGGCCGGCCGATGTAACCTTCTTGGATGCATATCTGAAGGATCTCACTTGCAAGCGGGGCGGCGTCACTTGAGCCGTGCTGGCCGCCTTCGACGATGACGGCAAAGGCGAGTTTTCTGCCGGTGCTGTCTTCCGCGAATCCGGCGAACCAGGCGTGTTCTTCTCCCTCTGTTGAGCCTGTTTTGCCGTATATTTTTACGTCCTGTGCGGCAAAATCCTGCAGGATCGGGCCGAATTGCTTGTTCGCTGTTCCGTTTGTCTCGTTGACGACGGCACTCATGCCGTCATAGACAACGTCCAAAGTTTCTTTTGAGATGTTGAGAGGGGTGCTTTCCGGATGCTGAAAATCTCTGAATAATATCGGCGATATTGAAATGCCGCCTCTGGCGATAGTCGCCATAGTATTTGCCACCTGTAGAGGTGTCACTCGCAGGTTGCCCTGGCCGATACCGAACATTTTTCTATCGGCATCGCGCAGCGGCGGCATCTGAGCGAGGGTAGGATTTCGGTCTTTCGGATTAGTGCTTGAGATTGCTCCGGACAATTGCCGCATATTTCTGTCGATTTCCGTTTGTTCGCTCGTCTTAGGTGGTGACAGTAGCGTCCGTCCGTAGCCGAACATAAAAAGCCAGTGTTGAAGAATTGCAGAGTCCATCATGTCAGCGAGTTTTGAAAAGTAAATGTTGCAGCTACCCTTGATTGCGTTGCGAGCATTATTTTCCCACCAGTTGTCATGGCCCATCCATGGATTTCTTCTCCAAATCAGACATCTTGGCCAGCCCGGCTCAGGTGCATGGGCCGGACATGAGATGACTTCATCTGGAGTTATCATGCCCGTTTCCAATCCGGCAATGAGAATCAGCGGCTTGACAACCGAGCCGGGGGGATAATGGACGTTTATTGCCCGATTGATTAATGGTTGGGGGCCGTTTGGATCCGACAATGTTCCAAAATCGTACCGGGCACGGTTCAAATCGTAAACCGGCAATGACACCAATGCAAGGATTTCATCCGTCTCGACATCAAGGACGACGGCGGCCATTCCCGGGCCGCAGTTGGGCTCATGCGGATATTCGGCCATATATTTTTCGATTCTTTGCTGCAAAACGATATCCAGTGTAAGCACGACATCATTTCCAGGTTTGATGTCGGTATGGCTAATCAGATTTTCGTCGATGTCAATGTACTTTTCGCCGCGTCTTCCTCGAAGTATTTCTTCGCAAACGTATTCGACACCTTCTTCCCCACAGACTTCGCCTTCCAGGTAGCTGCGTAATTTATCTGCGGCGAAAAGTTCTTTATCCTCCTGACGTTTGGCCGGCCTGACCCAGCCTATAGTTTGTGCCGCTGCGGTTCCGTACGGATAATGTCTGTTTGCTCTTGGAAGAATTTTAATACCTTCGATGTTCTGGAATTCGATTTGTGCGATAAAGATGGCGTCTTCCGTTTCCAGCTCGAGAATCGGATAATTTTTATTTATCTCGGCAATATCACCTTTTTTAAACACCAGCAGGTCTCTTTCGTTGGGGTCAGGATCGACCTGCTCGAATTCCTGGTCGGGAAAGAACCATATCCGCGTCATATATGCCCGTAGATTCCAAATGTCATCGTTGATTTGACGAATCCTGCCTTCTATCTCGTTCGGCTCAATATCGAAGTATTCACATTTGCTTATTACAAGTTCTATATCCTCTATTTTATTGTTGATCTCCTCCTTAACTTCGGAAATTGCTTTTTGCGGCTCGTCTTTTTTTGCCGCAGTCATAAGCATGCATTTTTGGATACGCTCGTCCCAATATTGGCTCAGGCTATAATCTATATTAAGCCAGAACCTCGGCTCGTCAATGGCCAGTTCCCGTGCTTTTCTATCGAGAATTTTGCCTCTGAGGGTGTTAAGCTGCTGGATTGAAGCGCTTTGTTTTTTAAGTTCGGCTATCTTGTTTTGGACGCGGGAACCTGCCAGCAACTGCATTTGTGCCAGCCGGGCCACGCATACTAAAAGCAGAAATGAACTGAAGATTATGAAGATTTTGATTCTTTTATTGAACATCGTTATGCACAGGTACTCTAATAAATCCTAAATCCTAATTTCTCAATTCTAAACAAATCTAAAATACAAATTATTAAAATCCAACACATATTTTCTAAAAACCGGCACATTTATATTTTGAAAATTCGGATTTTGGTCATTTGATATTATTTAGAATTTCGGATTTAGTGCTTAGTGCTTTCCTTTTATCGCGCTTCGTGCGCCGCGTCCTGAAAAAAAATTTATGTTGTTCACTTTCTTCGGAAGCGATTTGTTTGAATTCGCATCCACCATGCCGCAGGCAGGAAAAGAAACGGCCCCAGAATTCCGGAAATAAGTGAAATTTTCAATATATTAACAAAAAACTCCGACAGTATCGGTTCGCCTCTGATTAAATTCAGCAAAGTGGTCAGCAAACCGGTCAGGATTGACATAACGAATATGGCGAGTGCCTGATAATGCATTTTCCTGAAGGCGATGACTCGATGCATATACGCCAGCAAAGTCCCGAACAGCCCGAAGCTGATGGTTTGCGGACCCATGACCGGCCCGATCAAGTCGGCGGCTAAGCCTATTACGAATGAACTTACAATTGCTTCGGAAGAGCTTGCGTAAACGGAGAAAAAAACCAGAAGAATCAGCAGCAAATCTGGTTTGTAATTAAAATTTGCCAGAAATCCGGCCTGCAAAACCGTGGCAAATATAATTAATACTGCAAACCGGAGCCATCGCATTTATATGTCCTCGGCAACAGGCGGTTACTCTCACGGATTCATTATTATCACGGTTACGTCATCAATTTGCGTAATGTCGCAGGCCGGTTGAACGGTTATATCCCAGACCGAAGGAACTTTCTCATTTCTTTTACATTCAGTCACGATTCCCGCAATCATTGGGCAGTCCAGCAAACCCGGCGTTTTCTGTACAAGCACCTCATCTCTGACACTTATCTTGTTTGTTGCCGATATCTGCGGAATTATTTTAGCGCAATTGTTACCTATGCCCTGCATGGTCCGGCGAATTTCCGGTTCTCCTAATGTCACATCGATTTTGGATTTTGCGTCTGTTAACAGCATAATCCTGGCTCTTCGGGAATCGAGTTCTATTATTTTTCCGATTATGCAGTAATCACTCATGACCAATTGATTTTTTTTCAGGCCGTCGTCCGTGCCGCGGTTTATTATCAACTCGGCGCGTGAGCCGTCGTTATAGGGGGCGATTATATCTGCGATCACAAGTTTTGCGCCAGCCATTGGGCTTCTGTTGCGCATTCCGGATAATTTATCAATCTTATCGTAGGCTTGCTTTAGCTCCTCTTTTAGATAGATGACTTGATTTCTGTCTTGAATATCGTTTCGGTTGAGATTTTTAATATAAGGTTGATTTTGTGACGTTGATAGAGAAAAATCTCTGCCGATTTTTATCGGCCAGCGAAATGCGCTTGCAAAAGCGAACTGGAATTTATTTGTGAAACTCTTGGGGGCCAGAAGCAGGATCAATCCGGCCAGCATGCACCAGATAAACAGCATCCGCCTGGAAATCGAATCAAGAAAGCTTTTACGGTTTGAGTGAGTTCTGTATGTCTTTTGCTTCCATGCCATTATATTATCAACATGTATGTTGCAGAAAAACACGTACCTGACGAATTATTCCCATCCATATTCGCTGTGATCCATCGTATCTTTCCAAAGTTCCAGGTTTTCCAGATAAACGCTTGTGCCTCTGGCCACGCAGCTCAGGGGATCTTCCACTGCTTCGACTTTGAGGCCCGTTGCGTTTGCAAGGACCGTATCCATTCCACGCAGCAGAGAACCGCCGCCGCAGATATGTATGCCGTTGTCGATCAAATCAGCGGCAAGTTCCGGCTCGGCCTTTTCCAGTGTCATTGTGACCGAATCTATGATTGTCGCGATCGGGTCTCGAAGGGCTTCGCGAATTTCTTCGCTGGTAATGACAATCTTTCTCGGCAGGCCCGAGATTGTATCTCTGCCGGCGATTTCCATAGTCAGCTCTTCTTCCAGCGGAGCAGCCGAACCTACCTGTATTTTGACTTTCTCGGCCCTTGCCTCACCGATTAGCAGGTTGTATGTTTTCTTCAGATGATTTATAACCGCTTCGTCCATATCGTCGCCGCCGATACGAATCGACTCGGCCGTTGCGATATCTGCCAGGGACATTATTGCTACCTCGGTGGTACCTCCACCGATATCGACGACCATGGAAGCAGTTGGGTCTGTGATCGGCAATCCGGCGCCGATTCCCGCGGCCATCGGCTCATCGACGAGATAGACCTTGCGTGCGCCTGCACGTTCTGCGCTGTCGATAACGGCCCTTCGTTCTACGGCGGTAATTCCACTGGGGACCGCAATTACTACTCGGGGTCTGACGAGCCCGCCTCGACCGTGTACCTTGCGAATAAAATACCCTAACATTGCTTCGGTGATTTCAAAGTCGCTGATTACGCCGTCCTTCAAGGGTCTGATGGCGCTGATTGAACCGGGAGTTTTGCCAAGCATTTCCCGGGCAACAAGGCCGACGGCCTGACCGTCGTTGAGGACGATGTTGGTACCTTTGCGAACGGCAACGACGGATGGTTCATTGAGGACAATACCTTTGTCGCGGACACAAACTAAAGTAGTGCAGGTACCAAGGTCGATACCCATGTCCATGCTGAACCAGCCTAAGACTGTGTCCAACAACACTTTAGACTCCTTTCTTTAGCAAGCTCGGTGCAAACAGGGGATTATATCTTTTTGAATGTGAATAATCCGTTATTAGAAGCATCTTTCCTTAAAAACTGTTATTGGTCGGGCAAATCCAATGAAATGCCTTTTCCGCAACACTATATGCTTAATCTCCAATTTGCACTGAAAATTCCCAATTGGCTATCCTTATATACTTGTAGAGATAAGTATTGTCAATAGAGATTTTATGAAGCAATTTTGAAGATTGTTTCATATTGCGTATAGCACATATAAGCAACCAGCGCCGTAGTAGCCAGGACGGCAAAAAATGCTATGGCCAGTATCGCTGTATAAAGATTATCAGGTACGGATGTTCTGCCTTGAGTCTGAACAGGACTCATAAGTTAACCTCTCTATAAATTAGTGCTTACAAGATCGCCGATTCGTGGTGTATCCTGTACAAGATCCAGCGTGCCGACCGCCTTATCTTGATCGACCTCAAAAATCTCGATATCACAAATAAACTTGTCGCCGCGAGTAGCATGGAAAATCATCTTTTCCCTGACACCGTCTGCGGAACCGACGGATATTTCAATCGTTGAGTTATTAATATCAATATCGCTTATCTTGCCCTTTAAGTCGATGCCCGTAACTGGCGGGGCGGTTCGAGCTTTATCGGATATCTGCGTGATCGGTAAGGGGGTCGGGATGGTTTTGCCGTATTGTGCTAAAATCTGGTCCAGTTTATTTTGTAAGGCTGTTTTTTCCTCCCGAAGAGTCCTTGTTTGTTGCTCAAGCTGCTCGATTAATGCCATATTCTCAATAAGAGAAGCTGTTTTTTCTTCAAGCTCTTTGAGGTTATCGATTCTCTCAGTGTCGATTTCGTTTCGGTCGTTTATTGCATCTTTTGCAAGCTGCACCTGCATCTCGGTGGTTTTGGAGAAGTCCGTCGCTATAGCCTGCCAGTTATCCGCTCTATCGATGGCATCGTCTCTTTTCTGCTTCGCAGCGGTCAGGTCTGACTGTAACTTGTTGATATCCGCCTCGAGCGAACTTATTTTTTTGCCGAGCTCCACTTCCCGCTCTTCTGCCTTCTTGATGGTTTCATTTCGTTTTTGGTCTGCCGCGTTTTTTTCCTCCGTTAACGCCCTCATGCGATTTTGTTGACCATCATATTTTTCTTTATAGTTTACAGCAGTCGCCACATACGTTACGACTATACCACAGAGTAATATAGTGAACATGGTAAGCAGAACTATTAGAATCTTAGTAAGCGTGCTCAAAACAAGCTCCTTTCAAAAGATTTGTATTTTTTTTCAGTACACCCATTTACCTCATGATGTATAGATACTCTTTAATTTTACGCTTAAAAGGCGGAAAGGTCAAGTTCTTTTTCGTAAATACCCCAAATTAAATTGATAAGGCGTCCCGGCAAAAAAAGCTCCGATAAAAACGGATTTTCGGGGGCTGATTATCTGATTGTGCTTTGAAAGACGGCCTTGGCGGCGGCAAGCCGGACAAATTTCGACTCATTTTTCATCAGTTCCGGCAGATATTCTGTAAGTTTTGGCGTGCCGATTCTGCCTATTGCCAGTGCCGAGAGGACATAAACGCGTTCCTTGGCCACAGGATCCATCTGATTTGTGAGATTTTTTTTGAACACATCCAGAACCTGGGCTTCTCCTATAGTATTATTAAGTTTTCCAAGCTGTTCGGCGGCTGCAAGCCGGACCTCGAGCACATCGTCGTCCAGCATGGTAATTAAGGCGTCTTCGGCCTTTTTCGTGCCAAGAGAGCCCATAGACTGCACTCCTATGACCCTGACATCGGCGTATGCACTAAGCAACATCGCCCAAAGCTTCGCGTAAATTTCCTCATCGCCGAGTGTAGCTATTGCTTCGGCGGTCTGGTAAACTGCCCTGTCGTCCGAGTCCTTGTCCTGGAGAGCCCAGTACAGCAGTTTTAATGATTCTCTATCGCCACTTTTTCCCAGCAACATAGCCGCATTGGCACGGACTGTTTGGTCTGTGTTCTTTATCGATTGACGAAGAACTTCCACGTAACCCGGGTAGCCGAGCTTTCCCATTGCGTATGAAGCGGCGATAATAACATTGCTATCCGGGTCTTTCAGCAGTCGATTGATCACGTTTTTGGCCGGTGAATACCGCATCTCACCAATAGCCAGAGCTGCGGCAAACCTTACCGGCATCGAGGCGTCCATGAGCAATTGCTGGACTCGCGGCATAAAATTAAACTGCCGGGTTGTTGCGACAACTTCGATAGCATTAACGCGAACGACCGGATCGCTATCGTTTAAAGCCTGGCCTATGATCTGGATCGCGGTTGCTTGAGTTCCTGTCAGTGTCTGAATGTCCAGAATTTGCGGTCCGATATCAGTCTGCTCACAACCGCCGGAATATAATACCAGGCAGGTAAATATCGAAGCCCGGATAATCAAAACCGATGATTTTGCCGATTTATGCGGTTGTATTTGTTTCACTTTATTTTCCATTTGGCCACTCCGATATTTTAAGATACGCTTATTATGAATCGGATGAATCGTTCAACAAGCCACAATATTATCACTAAAAAAACACATCCTTCACAGAAAAAACCGAGCCATTCGCCGTATTTACTGAAAAAAGACGTTCGCGAATCTATCGGGATAGTATCGAGAAACCATCCCGGCATGCCGGTCCGCTCGAGCGCCTTATCGGGCAGAGTGCCGGCTGAATATCCGTCTCGTATTCGTCCGTAACTGTCGATCAGGCAGCTTATGCCGGTATTGACGCTGCGAAGTACGGCAAGTCTGTTTTCGACCGCCCGAAAGGCGCAGATCGCCGCGTGCTGCGGCAGCTCCGTGCTCGGGATCACTTTATCGTCCTTGAATCGAACGAACCAGCCGTCGTTACTGATATTGATGATCCAGTCTATTTGTTTTTTGCCGCTCTCATCGAGGGCAAATTCTCTGGCTATGTATGGAATTGTTCCTTCGTAGCAAATCATAACACTGAATTTATAATCAGTGATTTGGCCGTTGGGATCGCCGGTCATGTTGAAGACGGTGTATTTACTGCCGTAGTCGAGCGAATAGTCATAATTATACGGTGTAAATTTCATTAAAAAATTGTAAATCAGTGGGATACTCCTGCGAAACGGCAGCGCTTCGCTGAACGGCACAAGATGAATCTTATCGTAATTTTCCGGGGCCTGCTCGCCGTCAGGCCGGTATAAAAACGCCGAATTGTATCGGGCTATATAAGGTTCGCCTTTGATTTGTTCGATTTCCGCGCCATAGGCGCCGACAAGTATATATGCAGTATCTTTAGCATGCTCTTTCAGCTTTTTGTCAAAAGTTATATCTTCTTCCGGAGATTCCAGGTACGGCCAAATGTCCGCATTGAGATATGCCTGAACCATAGTCTCCGGCCAGACGATAAGCTCTGCACCAGCCTCGGCAGCGGCTCGGCTTTGGACCATTAAATCTTCAAATAGCATATCGCCGGATTCGAAGGACCTTTTAACGAATTGAGGGACATTCGACTGCAGCGAAGCCGCGGTCGGTCCCGGCCGCACGCATTCGGCTTCCTGGCTCAACCGCCATCGACCGTAAAAAATACTTGCCACTACTGCGGCGACTACAACTGCTGTTTTGATAAATTGTGAGGGCTTGAAGATTTTTTTCCCGATGGCGGCGATAATCAGCTCCGCTATCAGCCCGTTTACTATCGCGACCAGAAACGAGACTCCGTTGGCCCCGAAGATATCGGCGATTTGAATTAAAGTGATATTTTCATACTGGCTGTGTCCCAAAAATCGCCAGAAAAAACCGCCTAAGAAAAGTCCCTGCATTCGTTCGACGCCGACTATAAGGACCGCCGCGACGAGAAAAAGCGGCACTTTTTTAATCCGGCAGTAACGCAGACACAGTGCCAGTACCGGCCAGAGCACGCACAGATACAGACACATCGCAAGCCAGCCAATAATAGTAATCGGGGCTATCCAGTATAAATTACCCAACCAGTAAAAGAAAGAAATGATCGGACTAACAAGCAGCAAGTACCAGGGCCTGGCCTTTGGCGAGCAGGCGATAATAAACGGAACCATCGCCACCCAGGCAAGCGGAGAGAAATTTATCGGCGCCTGAATCACCGTCAGCATCGCGGCACTGGCAATAAATAGCATCGGGCATAAGGCAAAGTACAGAAGACTGAGATTATTTTTCTGTCTCTGACTTTTGAACTTTTGACTTATGCTCTTCTGTTTTGTGCTCTTATGACTTGTGAACTTCTGTCTTCTTTTTTTAGTCAATCGGTCAAATCCTTTCCGTTCTCCGTAGTATTACTACGAAGGAAGAATACTGCCGTTGCTATCTGCCTGGAGCTGTATTTTTTCCGGCCGTTCATCCGTACCGATAATTGGTTAGTAAAAAGTTCAAGAACTTTTTTATCTTCGACGATTTCTTTCAGCGGTCTTCCCATATCCGTCGAGAGCTGTTTAATCTCATGTAGCTCGTTACTATCGCCGAACGAATTACCGCGGCGTTGCTTCTTTAATGCGGCCAAGCGTTTTTTTGCATTTTCAACGTATTGTTCGGAAATTTCTATGCCGATATAGTGCCTGCCTAACTGAAAAGCGGCTGCGGCGGTCGTTCCCGAGCCGCAAAAAGGATCCAGCACGCAATCACCCGGATTGGAGCTTGCGGCAACAATTCTTTTGAGCAGGCTTTCCGGCATCTGGCAGGGATGCCAGCCGACGCGTTCTTTGAATGTCCCGCAGACTCGTGAGAAACCGTCCCAGACATCGTCCGGCATTTTTCCCGCGGGATTGGCGCGTTTGTCATTGTATAAAAGCTGCCTCTCCGAAGGCACTCGCACCGCATGGTCGTTGAATGTGAAGTTTTTCTTGTCGTTGACGAAATAAAAAATATGCGTGTGCGCACGGGCGAATTTGTTTTTCATTTGCTGGCCGAACGTGTAGTGCCAGATAATCCAGTTCCGCATGAACAGGCCCAGTTCGTCGGCGATAATTTTTACATGGGCGGCGTACTCGTCGCCGATTGCTATATAGAACGAGCCGTGCGGCTTGAGGATATGTTTACAGACGCTCATCCATTCTTTTGTCCAGGCGATGTAGTTTTTCTTTTTGACCTTGTCGTAGTATTTGTCGTACTTATAGCCGATATTGAATGGCGGGTCCGCGAATATAAGATCGGCGAAATGCTCACCGGCTTTGCCGAGCAGCTCAATGCAGTCGCCGCATATAATCTTATCGAGATATTTTTGCATGGCGATATCATAACCAAAAGAGTCTGAGATTTCAAATTTCATTTTAGGGTTGGGCAAAGGTGTCCGGTACATTTTTTATGAAAAAGCGTATCTTGTGAAATAAAGGGAAAGAAATGTACCGGACACCCTTTTTCGATATTTTTTGGTAATTCGTTGAAATAGTGATGTTATTTTGGTATTTAAGAATCCGAATTAAACAGGAGCGCCTCGGAAAAAAATGTCCAAGCACGTAGAAATGTCGTTTATGAAATCAAATGGGAAATCTGAAATCGATTATGACGTTATATGGTGAATCCCGGTTCAGTCAAGACAGAAAAAGGACCTACGGATGCTGAAGGCCCTGCTACTCATTTTTATCCTTGTCTTTATAGGATACGACGTAGCCTCCAGAACCGGCAATCCAATGCTGGGTATGGGGGCTGTCGTTGTCGCTGGATTGGTAGCGCTGGCATATGCGTACTGGCGATCCCGCTGTCCGAAATGTGGCAGGAGTTGGGCACTGAAGTGGACTGGAAGAACAGCAAGCCAAGGGCATGGCCTGTTCAAGCGGGGCTATGCAGAATGGAAGTGCAAATACTGTGGACACTCAGTTGACCGTGCTCGATCCGTGGGCTAGCAAGATCTCCTTCGATATTTGGGGACGGCGGCAATCGGCCGCAAGTATCGACTGTTTGCAGGTGAACATAACTTCTTTTCTGAATAAATGTTCAAAACCTGCGAATTGTCCGTTTTGAGCCTTTGAAAATTCAAATTTAGAATTTGTTTAGAAATTAGGATTTAGTGCTTAGTGTTTTCCTTGTATCATAGTTTCAAGCAAACTATAGACCTCAGACCACAGACCTTAAGTCTTGGATCTTGAGTTTGTTTTTCAATTTTTTATGATTCTCTGGGCTTCGAAGATTTTGCCGGACAGGTAGTCGGTGAATTTCATTTTGACGGTGTAGGGCTTATCGAAATCCTTGACTATATCAGCGATATCTAAAGTCAGCCTGTAATTGATGGTCAGCATAGTGGCATACCAGAGCGCTCTCAGTTCGTCCGGCTCGATCTTCCAGGTTTTGAGCTTGGCCTGTCCGTCGGGCTTATCGAGGTCCCACAATTCTATCTCTACTGTGCCGGATGCTTTTATTTTGTCGAGCTGGTCGTCGAGCGGCTGAACGTAAACGATCAGTGTATCCTGAATGTCATCGTTGTTGTTTTTATCGTAGAAGCCCGTATAGCGGCCGATTCTGACCTGATTGAGGGTGTAAAGATTCTCGCCTTTAACATCATCAGGCAGGGCGGCAAGGACACGGACCCGGTTTTGCAAATCCTCGTTTTGAGATTCTGACTTCTCGGCACGACTGGACAACTCGGAATTTTGCTCCTTTAACTGCTCAATCTCCATGAGAAGCTGAGCTTTTTCATCTGCTTTTTGACATCCGGCGGTAACAGCAAGACAGAGGACAGAAGCAAGAAACACTGGAAAATAAAAATGCAAAACGCAAAACGCAAAATTAAGGAAGTCGTCCCGGCTCGCCGGGACTCCACAATTTTGATTTTTAATATTTGATTTTTCAATTTTCTTTGTTTTGGCAGTCATTATTCTTCCTTCTCGTGACTTGCAATTTCCGGCGCTTTCTGCAGCACCCTGTCGGCTAATCCGTATTCGATTGCCTCGATTGCACTGAGCCAGAGATTGCGGTCGCAGTCTTTCTCGACCTTCTCGACGTTCTGGCCGGTGTGTTTTGATAATATCTCGTACATTTTTGCGCGAAGGCGAAGTATTTCCTGCGCTTCGATATCGAGGTCGGTGGCCGGGCCGATTAATTCTCCTGAAATAAGCGGCTGATGCAGAAGAATTCTGTTATTGGCCAGGAGGAATCTTTTGCCTTCGTGGCCTCCGGCCAGCAGCCACGCCGCCATACTTGCCGCCTGGCCAATGCAATACGTGGCGACATCGCAGCGTAAAAACTGCATGGTGTCATAGATTGCAAGTCCCGCCGAGATGGAGCCGCCGGGCGAATTAATATAAAAATGAATATCGCTTTTTGTATCTTCGTTGCTCAGAAACAGCATCTGGGCCACGATAATATTTGCCGCGTTGTCGTCGATCGGCCCGCCGAGGAATACTATCCTGTCCTTGAGCAGTCGCGAATAGATGTCGTAGGCCCGTTCGGTCCGGCCGCTTTTTTCGATTACTATCGGCACTAAATTTTGATTAACTGTCATAGTTCGTGATTCTCCGTTAGTTTTAGAAAAATCAAAATGCAAAACGCAAAATCTAAAATTAAGAAAGTCGTCCCGGCAGGCCGGGACTCAGCAATTTTGATTTTTAATATTTTATTTTTTATTTTCCTTATCTTCTTTTTGCTCTTTTGTTTTCTTTTCTTCTTCGTGGAGTACTTCGTCGATCAGGCCGTATTTCTGAGCTTCTTGTGCCGTCATATACCTGTCTCTTTCAGTCTCGGCGGCGATTTTTTCGACCGACTGACCCGTATGCTGAGAAAGGATTTCGTTTATCATTTTCTTGGCCTTGAGGATTTCTTCGGCCTGAATTTTAATATCCGCCGCCTGCCCGGTGACACCGCCCCAGGGCTGATGCAGCATTACCTTTGCGTGCGGCAGGGCGAAGCGGCTGCCTTTTGTGCCCGCCGCAAGGATTATTGCCGCCCCGGACTGAGCTCTGCCTATGCAAAACGTCGCGACCGGCGAGCGGACAAAACGTATCGTGTCGTAAATCGCCATTGTGTCGTCCACGCTACCGCCGGGCGAATTAATGTAAAGGCTGATCTGGCTGTTACGCTTGAGGTTGTCAAGGTACAGCATTTTCATAATGACCTCAGCTGCTCTGGCGTAGGAGATTTCTCCTATGAGAAAGACAATGCGGTTTTCCAGAAGCATATCGTCGAGGCTCATCTGGCGAAAGCGCTGGTAGCCTCCACCGCTGCCGCCGTATTGGTTGTACATGTCGAAGGTTTTTGCCGGGTGCTCAATAGACATTCGTTGTTTCCTTACATAATTATCACTTAAAAATCCGCCGATTAAAACAAACCGGGAAGATTACACCATAAAAGATATTTTCTTAATCGGTTGTTCATGCCCGACGGTTTTATTTTTTATCGATTGTTTGGCCTAATCAGGAATCTTTTTTCTCAGTTTTCTTTTTTGCCGCTTTTTTAACCGTTTTTTTAGCGGTTTTTTTCTTCGGTTTATCGGAGGCTTTAGCGGCCTTTTCAGCTTTTTTATCCGGTTTTTTCTCGGTTATTTTGGCCGTTTCGAGCAGTTTCTCAATGCACTTTTCCTGACGCACCTCTAAGCTGAACTGGGCCAGCGAGCCATCATGCTCCATTTGCTCTCTCATTCTTTCGGGACGCTGATTTCGCTGTACAGCCAATTGTGCAATGTAGCCGTTAATCTCTTCTTCGCTTACATTGATACCGAGCTTATCGGCGACTTTGTCCATGATAAAGAATGTTTTAAGCTGCCGGCGGGCCTGCTCCTCGCTGCCGGCCTGTAGTTGCTCCATATATTCCGATATCTGCTCGCGAGGCACTCCTTTCATCAGAAGGTTGGCGTATTGCCGGCGAAGAACGGTATCTGCCTGTTGCGCGACGATATCCAGGGGCAGATCAAATTCGGTTTTGTCGTGCAGATACTTGTAAATCTGCTCGCTCATTTCATTTCGTATCTGCCTTTCGAGCTGGCTTTGCAGCTTGTTGTGAATATTCTCCCGCAGCTCGTCCTCGCTTTCCACACCTGCCCGCTGGAGGAAAATATCATCCAGCTCGGCGGGTTTTAGCCATTTTACATCCTTGATTTCAATCTTGATATCGACCTTTTTGCCGCGATATTCTTCTCTGAAGTATGTTTTCGGAACATCGACGCTGAATTCTTTTGTCTGGCCAGCCTTTGCTCCTACTAAAAATTCATCGAGTTTCTCGACCGGTATTCGCCCTACGAAACCGTTTTTCCGGACAAATATCTCGGCGTTATCCAGCTTCTCTTGTTCTTCAAGGCCTTCGACTTTGATAAGCACATCGGCGACGATCTGGTCTTCCGGTTCAATTGCCCCTTCGGAGCGGGGGGTCCATATGCCGGACCATTTGAGCATTTGTTCTATTTCGGCATCGACTTGCTCATCCGTAACTTCAAGCTTTGTTTTTGTTACCGCGATGCCTTCGAGCTCGGGAAGCTCGAATTCCGGCCGAACTTCCATCTCGAAATCGAATTTCATTGGGCCTTCTTCCGGCAGCTCGATGTTTTCATAATCGATGTCCGGTTCACCTAATGAGTCTATCTCGTTATCCTTTATTGCCGCTTCGCTCGCCTCGGCCAGTAGCGTCAATTTTATCTGTTCGGTCGCTTCTTTGCCGAATCTCTTCTCGATCAGCCGTCGAGGCGCCCGGCCCTTGCGAAAACCGGGAACTATCGCTTCTTTCCGCAGTTCTTCGTAGCGATTATTTGTGTAGTAATCAATGGTTTCCCTTGGTATCTCTATTGTGACCTTCTTTTTGCACGGTCCGGCATCTTCAATCGTCACGATATTATCCGGCAGATCCGGCTTGTCATCTTTCTTTTCCCCGGCCTCTTCGGCCTGTTCAACTTCCGTTGTAGCGGGTTGTTCTTCAGTCTGTTCTTCTGTTCGCTGTTCTTCTTCAGCCATGGTGGTGCTCCTGAATACTTCTGCCTGAGCAGTTCTGAGATTATAAATAAAAAAGGCATCAACCCTTTTTTTGCCGCTTACGGGCTGTGGGTCTTAGCCGGTCTTCACGATTTCAATCCGGCAAGTTATTCGGGCCAATGCCCATATTCGATAAATGCCGGATCCAAACGTACCGGAGACCAACGCCAAACTATAATTAGCCGGTAACTCACCGATACTATATAAGTGCATAAGTCACAAGGGCACAAGGCTTGTGTCCTTACGTTCCTGTGCTCTTATCGTAAAGCGGGTGATGAGATTTGAACTCACGACATTCACGTTGGCAACGTGACGCTCTACCACTGAGCTACACCCGCAGAACAACTGCCTGATTATAGGTGATTTTTCACGCCTTGCAAGGTCTTTTTTTCAAATTTTTAAACGCATCGCCCGCCGGATATGACCATTTTAGGCTTAATTTGGAGGATTTGACTTCGGGAGTGCCCGGATTTGCATTGACTTACTATTATTAGAAACCGGGTTGCATATCTTTATCTATTCTGGTATTTTAATTTCGATAGGCAGCATCTATATTATTGACATCAGCTTACTATTATCCGGGGAGCGCAGATTATGACGATTCGACATAGCACTTTAACTTTAGCGGTGGCAATCTATTTCTTTTCCATTGCTTTAGCAGCCAATGCCTCTCAGATTACAACCGCCGGCAAACCGGCACAGCTTGATATTCGTGTATCCGGCGAACACAGTATTCGCATTACACTTAAACCTCTCGATTTTGAGGGGGATTTTCCTTTCAATCCGGCTCTTGCCGAACGCATGTATCCCGATCCGGTGATTAGCCTGCGCGAGATTGATGAATCCGAACGCAGGCAGGTCGGCAGTCTTTTTGTAGAAATTAGGCCAAATCCGCTGAAAGTGCTCGTTACGAATACTGGAGGCCGAGAGATTCAGGAATTGATTTTCGACGAGGATGGGAATCTGACGTTTCAAATCGGTAGTCAACCGATACTGGGCATGGGGGAGGGCGGGCCGCAGCCCGGGCGGAACTGGCGCGACCGGAAGATTGAGTTTGACCGACGGGGGCGTCTGCACGAAATGCGGCCGCGATGGCAGGGCAATGCTTACGGTTCCCGTAATCCGGTCGCATTAATGATTGGAACCGAGGGATGGGGGCTTTTTGTCGCCACACCCTGGGGGCAGATAGACCTGCGGGATCCGGACCGCGGCAAATTTATTCCGTGGCAGCCGCCGGAACCGCCGGAGCCAAATGATGTAGATAGCCGACGCCGGCGCAGCCAACAGCAAAGCAGATATACGGCACAAATACAGGGTCGCCCGCCGGTCGATAGTATTGTTCCCGGTCTCTATGATTTGTTCGTCTTCGATGCTCACGAACCGGTGGATTTGATGAAGGATATTTCGGTAATTAGCGGCCCGGCGGTTCTGCCCCCTAAATGGTCGCTCGGTTATATGCAGTCGCACCGGACGCTCGAGGATGAGAACCAGATGATTGAAATCGTTGAGACGTTCCGGCGGAAAAAAATTCCTTTGGACTCGGTCGTCTATCTCGGTACAGGTTTCTGTCCGCGGGGCTGGAACACCGAGCAACCCTCCTTCGACTTTAATCCGGAAGTTTTCAAAAGCGACCCGGCTGAAATTATTAAGAAGCTGCATGCTTTGAATGTGAGAATGCTTGTACACATAGTGCCATGGCGCAGAGACCGCTTGCCGACGTTGCAGGGGACTATTCCTGTGCGTCCGGGCGAGACGGTGGACAATTCGCATATTCTAAATTACTGGCGGCAGCACGTTGATCTTGTAAAAGCTGGTATCGATGCGTGGTGGCCGGACGAGGGTGACTGGTTCAACCTTTTCGAGCGCATCAAGCGACATCAGTTGTATTATCAGGGGCCGCTCTCGACGACGCCCAACGTTCGTCCGTGGAGCCTGCATCGCAACGGCCATCTCGGCATCGCACAATGGGGCGGCTGGGTCTGGTCGGGTGATACGGAATCGTCGTGGAAGACACTCGAAGGGCAGATCGCTGTCGGTATCAATCATTCTCTGAGCCTTTCGCCTTACTGGGGTTCCGATATCGGCGGTTTTTATCCGAACGAGGAATTGACCGGCGAGCTTTACGCGCGATGGTTTCAATTCGGGTCGTTTTGCCCGTCGTTCCGTTCGCACGGCAGAACATGGTGGACACGTCTGCCGTGGGGCTGGGGTCTCAGTGAAATGGGGCCGCGGGAAAATCGGGACAATCCGCTCGAATCGGAATTGAATAATCCTGCCATCGAGCCGATTTGCAAAAAGTTTGCCGAGTTGCGTTACCAGCTCATGCCGTACACTTACACGCTTGCATGGCAGGCACGCGAGACTGGTATGCCGTTGATGCGGGCCATGTGGCTGCAATATCCCGATGATGAAAATGCCCGCGGCTTGGGCAGCCAGTATCTCTGGGGACCTGATATACTGATAGCGCCGGTTTTCACGAAGGGTGCGACTTCGCGCGACGTTTATTTGCCGCATGGGCAGTGGTATGACTTGTGGACGAATGAAAGTGTCACCGGCGGCAGGATCGTCACGCGGCAGGTTGACCTTAAAACGATGCCTGTTTACGTCCGTGCCGGTGCGATTATACCATTCGATCCGGTGCGGCAATACACCGGCCAATCTGTGGACGGGCCGACGACATTAAAAATCTATCGTGGCGCCAATGGGCAGTTTACGATATATGAGGATGACGGCATTAGTCTCGATTACCTCAAGGGCCGTGCTACATGGACGAGTATGAGCTGGGATGATTCCGAACAACGCCTGATTATCGAACCCGGTGCTCCCGAAGGCGAAACAGGCCAGCCCTCGAATCGAAAGTTTAAGATTGAGCTATTACCCGATGGAGCAACTAAAATTGTTGATTACACCGGCCGTCGATTGGAGATAAAGTTCTAATATCGAGTTCGGTAATATGTCCTGAGCTTGACGAACGATTTTTTTTTAAAGGGGGATAGAAAGATGGTTAGAAAATATACAGCGGCTGAGAAAAGATGGATTTTTGCCTCTCTGATTTTTCTCGTCCCATTGGTAGTGCTGGCAATCATTTTTACTCCAGGTGGAACGACGAAGCAAAAGTCAGTATTCGCTTCACAGGGGCAGCAGGCCGATGCAAATCAAGTCCTGGCGGAATTGGAGCAGAAGGATCCGAATCGGCCTCAGCATAAACATCCGGCATATAAAGAGCGTATCGAGGAAAGGGCGAAAATGGTTTTTGAGCAAATCGAGGCGCGTGACGTCAACGATCCCAATGTACTGAGGTCGATGCGAATTGTGCCGCGGCACTTTTTTGTCCGTTCGAGCGAGGAACATTATGCCTATGCCGATTTTCCACTGCCTATCGGTTATGACCAGACCATCAGCCAGCCGTACATCGTTGGCTTTATGACCCAGGCTTTAAAGCTCGACCCGAATTCAATGGTCCTTGAGATAGGCACCGGTTCGGGTTATCAGGCCGCAGTTTGTGCCGAGATTGCCAAAGAGGTTTATACGATTGAAATTGTCGAAGAACTTGCCGCTATCTCTGAAAAACGTCTGAAGGAATTGGGTTATTTGAATGTTTTTGCCAAAGCAGGGGACGGTTTTTTCGGCTGGCCGGAGCATGCTCCCTTCGATGCGATTATCGGTACGGCAGCTGCAGGGCGGGTGCCGGAGCCGCTTATAAAACAGTTAAAGCCGGGTGGGCGGATGATTCTTCCAGTCGGGGGATCACGTGACTTCCAGTATCTGGTTTTGATGACTAAAGACGATAAGGGCAATCTGTCCAGGAGAAAGGTCATGCCGGTTCGTTTTGTACCTATGACCGGTGAGGTGCAAAAGCCAAAGAAATAATATGACAAATAGCTTCCTTAATTTTCAGGAATTGATATTTATGGTGAGTTCTCCGGTGCGGCAATGACTTTTGGTTCCGGTTCCGGCCAGAATATCGCATCAGCGTCCTCATCCGACCACATTGTATATCTTCCTTTGTTGTCATAACCAGGTTTTCCGCCGTTGTCGGTACAATCCGGGCCGAAACTATAAAGTATAAAATCGTCTTCTGTTTTTTTATAGACCAGCGGCTTGTTGCTGAAACAATCCAGCGGCAGTTTTTTGATATAACCGCTTCTGAGAAGCTCGTCCAAATCTTCCGGATATTGGCCTTTATCCTGTCGATATCTGAATAATCCCGTTATAGTCATCAATGCCTCAGCCTGTAACTTAGAACGATATGCAATCTGATTTACCTTGCCTGCGGCAGGCATAAAGACCATAACAGGCCAATATCGAATCTGTTTAAGGCGCGGCCAGTCATAAATACCCATTTCGAAATCGATATCTTCCTGATGCAATTGCCAGGGTGTTTTGTGGGCCCACTGCTGGGCGTTATCGTAGTATTTTTCAAACATCTGTTTTATCTTATCCCTGTCGACGGTGACTAATGACAATCCCAGATATTGACCGTAGTTAAGAACAGGATTTTCAAAATCGATCAGGATACCTACATCTTCTTGAGTAAGAGTGCTTAGCTGGCCGGGAATCAGATGGCCTGAGCCGCTGCCGTTATCCGTATAACATCTCTGAATGAAATCCGATGCCCAAAATCTTTCCGCTGTGTAATCCGGGATATAATTCTGTTCGGCCATTAGTTTTTCAAGACTGGTCTGAAAGTCTTTGAGCAATGGACCTTCTATTTGCCGATGTTGCAGGATGATAAAAGCTGTTCCAATAGATTGTGCTTGTATCGCCCGGCCGACAAGCTGTTCGACAAGAAACCTTGGACCTTGAAAATGTCTGCCTGCTCGATAACAAGCCAGCAGATCGTCGAAAGCCTTTTCGATATCGCCGCTGTTTGCATTCAGAGCCGCCCGCCAGGATAACAGTCTTGAAAAGTTTTTCGTCTTGTTCAATTCCGGCAATAGAACATCCAAAATTAGTTCACCATCTTTTTGTCGCTCCCACCAGCAGTACGGTTTTTCGGTTGCCTGTTTGAAAAGTTCAATCGCTTCGGTGTTACTGGATATCCATGTTTTCAAAGCAGCCAGTTCTTCGGCGTTTAATTCATCGATCCATTGTTTATTTCCTATTGCTCTAAAGAGCTTGTTATCGTCGATA
The DNA here is from genome assembly GCA_016933295.1 of Sedimentisphaerales bacterium. Taxonomy (GTDB): domain Bacteria; phylum Planctomycetota; class Phycisphaerae; order Sedimentisphaerales; family Anaerobacaceae; genus JAFGPS01. The sequence goes on from JAFGBG010000197.1 coordinate 20,136, forward strand.
AAAGCTGGTTCTTCCTTTAATTCGACTTTCGGCGGCTCTTTGTACAAATCGAATGCCATTTGATAAAGCGGTGCTGCATTCTGATTCTCGTTCGCGGCCGGTCTGGTAACGTTTGTTAATTCCTGGAGGTAATCAATGTTGATGTTGGGTTGGCCGAGTGAGATGTAAACACAATAGAAGATAAAACATAAAATTAGCACGCCGATTGTTTGAAAGCCTCTTGCGACGAGTGTGCGCCAGAGAGGGCGGCAGCGTTTTTTCGCCCGGCGAAGTAGAACGGCGAGAAGTTTAACATCTCCGAATTCACAAATAATCTGCCGGGCTTTTTCATCTTTTTCGCGACCATCGGGAAGGTCTTTCAGCTCGTCTTCGAAATGTGCCGCAAGCTCGGCCTTTACATCTTCGCCTACCTTGCGGCGGTAACGCATCTTTTTGATAATCTTGTTGATAAACTCGCGTGCGCCGTCGGGAAGGTTTTGCAACTGGTCTTTTTTATTTTCCTTTGCCATAATAACCTCGGAAATTGATTTTTGATTCTTAATCCCGATTTAAGGCAGGGATAAAATTTTTGTTTATGCAGTTACGAGCGCTCCGCCGAATATTAGGTTTAATCCGGTGGTCAATTCCTGAAGCTGGACTTTTTGCCGGGCCAGCTCGTCTTTGCCTTTACCGGTGATGGAGTAATATCTTCTCTTTCGGCTGGATTGATTCGTCTCCCATTTGCCTTTGATGAGTTTTTTCGCCTCGAGGTTGTACAGCAGGGGATACAACGTGCCTTTGCCGAGGCTCAGGATTTCGCCGCTTCGCTGCTCGATGGAACGGCTCAGCTCGTAGCCGTACATCGATCCGCGGGAAAGAATTTCCAGAACGACTACCGGGGCGATGCCTTTGAGTAACTGACTTTCGAATTTCATATGAAACTCCTTTGATACGATTATATTGATTATTAATATTTTGTTATACTTATTATGTATTGCATACTATGTAATGTCAACTAAAAAATAAAAATTTCTCAAAAAAATTACGCGATAGTTCTTTTTTGTCAAAAAAAGCCTGTTATTTGCCGAAAAGTCTTCCTTTTGATATTAGGTACCTGACAGTTTTCCGCCGGGTAACCGACGGGAATGAGCATAAAGGGCCGTTCATTCTCGGGACAGTTTAATATTTTGTTGAGAAAATCCATCGATGCCGGTGTATAGGTCAGACAGGCAAGATGGGCATTATGAATTGCTGCTATTAGAAAACCGACGGCGATACCAACCGATTGTTTGACATAATAATGTTTTATCCTGGTTCCGTCCGGCGAAATGTCATAGGTCTTGGAAAAGACGGCAATCAGGCAAGGAGCATCTTCAAGGAAGGGCTTGCTGAAATTTGTTCCGAGGGCTTTTATGTCGTCGACCCATTTTTGATTGGCCGGTTTGGAATAAAATTCCGCTTCAATTTGTTCGGCTTCGATGCGGATTTGTTTTTTTGTTTTTTGGTCTGAAATGATGTAGAAATGCCATGGCTGCATATTCGCTCCGCTGGGGGCTGTACCGGCGGTTTTAATGCAATTCTCGATTATTTCGGCTGGTATGGGCCTGTTGGAAAATTGCCGTACCGAACGCCTGAGCTTCATGAGGTCGTAAAAATCCTGTGACCTTTTGAGCATTTGTTCTTCGGGATATACGGCAAAATTCAAGGCTTGGATGTGGTTGTTTTCCATGTTAATAACCTTAAATGAATATTTGAATATTTTTCAACAAGTCAACTTGTCCGGTGAATTAACTTCTTATTTGCTTGCAAAACCGGCTTTGAATTATAAAATAATTTTCATATTCGCCCAAGCGGTTTTTGTATCTATGCCGGGGCAAAGGAATATGGAGCAGTGGCAGAGTGGTTGATCGCGACGGTCTTGAAAACCGTTTTACCGAAAGGTAACGGGGGTTCGAATCCCTCCTGCTCCG
>JAFGBG010000198.1 GCA_016933295.1 Sedimentisphaerales bacterium
AATCAGGAATTTCTGCACTTGATAGCAATTGTCGTTCGCAACCATGTATCGCAGTGTTTCATGGCATTTTTGGCGGTCATAAACTTCCGCCGTTAAAATCGAAGCCATTTTCTCGAAATGTTCGAGGCCGAGCCGTGCCGCGAAAGGAAGAATCCGCTCACTTTGCTCCGGGGCAAGCGAATTAGGATCTATCGGCAAATAATTGATGTTCAATCTTCGGGCGGCTGCCTCGTTTCCCAGCCATGCCTTCCATGCACCTTTGCCTTGAATATCCGCCCTGCCGGTTAACGAGCTTAAAACCTCTTCATATACGTTATGAACAGGTGCATAGTTTTCGATACTATGCGCCCGAATCAGGTCGTCTATAAGCTCACGATTATTACTTGCGGCAAGAGTTCGAATCGTTCTGATACGTACATCCGAATCCCGATGATAAAGCAGAGCAATATGCGGCAAGTCCCCCGATTGAGCAACACAATACTGGATTGAAACAAGAAGAACAAATGCAGCCGTTTGTAATTGCCTTTTCATTATATTTTATCAGCTTATAGCTTTTTGTGCCGATGCCTGGTTCACCAGAAAAAGCACCGCCATTCTTACGGCAAGTCCGTTAGTTACCTGATTGAGTATGACGCTGTTACTTCCATCGGCCACTTCGCTTTCTATTTCGAGTCCTCTGTTAATAGGCCCGGGGTGCATTACAAGAATATCTTTCTTGGCTCTTTTCATCCTCTCGACGGTCAGGCCGAAATAATGGGAATATTCCCGAATCGACGGGAAAGGATTGCCGCCAAGTCTCTCGAACTGAATCCGAAGCATATTTACGACATCCACTTCTTCGATGACTTCATCGAGCGAATAGCTCACGTTTACCGGAAGCTGGCTTACCTGAGAAGGCATAAGCGTCGGCGGCCCGACAAAAGTGACCTCGGCCCCGAGCTTTGTCATTGCCCACATATCGCTGCGAGCGACTCTCGAATGTGCGATGTCTCCGACAATGGCTATTTTTAAACCTTCGAGGCTTCCTTTGATCTTGCGAATCGTATAGACATCCAGAAGTCCCTGCGTCGGGTGCTCGCAAAATCCGTCTCCGGCATTGACAACGGAGGCATTAATATTCCTGCTCAGGAATTTTGCCGCTCCGCCGGCGCTGTGCCGGATAACGACGATATCAATCCCCATCGCTTCGAGATTTTTCGCCGTATCCAGCAGCGTCTCGCCCTTACTGACGGAACTGTCCTTTTTTGTGAATTCTATAATGTCGGCGCTTAATCGGTTCGCCGCCAAAGCAAAGCTGTTTCGGGTTCGAGTGCTGTCCTCGAAAAACAGATTTACTACGACCTTACCTCGCAACGGCGGAGCTTTTTTCACCGACCTTGTGCTGATCTGCTCAAAACCACAGGCCGTATCAAGAATATAAGTAATTTCATCGCTACTAAGCTCCCGAAGGCCGAGCAAATGTTTACGATGCCATTTGAGTTGTCTGCTTTTTCTTATTAACGCCATATCTTCGTTTTTTGGTTTATTCCCGTCTATCCGATAGTCACCTCGTCTTTGCCGTCGGATTCGATAAGATTAACCTGAACCAGACTATCCGGAGCCGCATCGCTTTGGAAACCGGCGTAATCGGCCTGTATTGGAAATTCTCTGCCGGACCTGTTGACAAGAACCGCCAGCCTAATCGCACGTGGCCTGCCCAAATCAATCAAAGCATCCATAGCGGCACGTGCGGACCTGCCCGTATAAAGAACATCGTCAACTAATACTATGATTTTATCGTCAACGTCAAAGCCGATTTCGGTGGTACGAACCTGCGGCTGAGCAACTCCGTGCGGCGAATTCAAATCGTCACGATAAAGTGTTATATCCAGAGTGCCGCACGGGATATCTCTGCCCAGTTTGCCGGACAAACTTTTGGATAGTCTTTGGGCGAGAACTTCCCCTCTGCTGCGAATCCCGATAACTGCAATATCCAAATCTTTTGGCGTATCAGATATAATGCGGGACGTTAAGTCCATGAGAATCCGCTCGATTTGCTTTGAATTCAAGATTACTTTCATCTTTACAGCAATCCTTTAAATTAGGTCAATTCAGGATATTGCACGAAGTATAGCAATTGTGACCGATAAAGGCAAGATTTCTCACAAACTTTTAAAAAAACCGCATTATTGATACTGAAAAATCCCCCAGTTTAAACTTTGACGGAATAATTTTCTTGAATTCGAGGCCCTTTTATAGTATCATAATGGAAATAATTCGGAGACATGAGAAAATATCAGCTAAGGAGGCTGGCAAGTGGGGTAGCAAATCTGTCTCTTGAGAATGTACGCTCAATCTCTGGAGTTATGGAGTGGCAGGAATATCTAAAAAACCGCTGAATTTAGGTTTAGCAGCTTTCTTTATAGTGCTCTCGCTGTCTGTCTGCTCCATATCAAATGCACAAACTCCTGCAAACAAAACAACTTATCAGCCGCGGGGTCTGGAACGTACCGGCGTTTATGCTTTAAGGCAGATGGAGCCGACTCTTACAGGTGAAAATGTAAGATTTTCAATAATTTGCCGGAGCTTCACTTATATAAACGATGAGCCGCAAAATGATTATCGCCCTGCTGTTGAGCATAATTGCTTCAGGGACAAAAATATAAATTTCCATGACCAGGGTGAGCTTCCGGCGGGAATTTCACCTCATTCAACTGCGGTTTGTTCGATATTATTCGGAGAAGATCCAAACGCATTTCACCCACAGGTAGGACAGTTTTACTATCAGGGCACTACGCCACGGGCACAAATCGATATTTACGAATTTCGTTATTTTTTAATAAATAAATTAAACAGCGATACACCCCTATCGGCAGATATCATAGCGGCAGACTTCGGTTACCCGTTTGAAGAATGGTGGACAAGGGGTATTGAAGCCCTGGCTGAGCATTATGGTACAATTGTGGTGGCGGGAATCGGTAACGGCTCGGATGCCTCCGATTCGGTTCTTTATCCCGCCGCAGGCTCTAACGTTATCGGGGTGGGTTTGGTTAATTCCGTAAGCAGTCAAAATCTCGAAATTAATTTGGCAAATTTCGCTTTGGCATATCCGACGCATTCGAGTATCGGACCGACCGGTGACGGGCGATGCAAACCGGACATTATCGCGCCGGGGAACTGTCTGGCTGCAGATGTGAATTCCCTCAACCAATATGAGCCGACCGGGAACTGGTCAAGTTTTTCGACACCTATCGTGGCCGGTACAATCGGATTACTTGTTCAAAAAGCCAGACAGGAACCGGAATTAGATATCGCCGTATCACCCGACGGAGGTAATTGCGTCATAAAAGCAATTTTGTTGAATTCCGCCACAAAACTGCCCTACTGGCACAAAGGCCGGTTACAAACCGACGACGACCACATCGTCCCTCTGGACTATATTCAGGGAGCGGGCATGTTAAACGCGGTCGGCGCTTATGAACATTTAGTTGCCGGAATACAAAAGCCGGGTGATGTCACAACAACCGGCTGGGACCTGAATCGAATGGATGAAAACGATTCAACAGATAAAATATATAAAATTAAAATAGAAGAACCGGCCGACAAATATATAACCGCTACTCTGGTCTGGAACAAACACTACAGCAGCAAATATCCGTTCGTGTCATTACCCGAGAAAGACAGCAATCTTCGTCTCGAACTTTGGGCAGTTGATTCGAATGTGCCGGAAAACAGCTACATGCTTGATTACAGCGATAGCATTGTTGACAATGTCGAGCATATTCATACACTCACCGACTCGAATTATCGTGATTATGAAATAATTCTGTCCATAAGCAATGCTAATGAAAAAATACAAAACTCTCAGACTCAGAAATATAGTTTAGCCTGGAATGTAAGCCCGCGAAGCAATAGTGACGATATACTGTGGTACGATTTGAACGCCGATGGGATTGTAAATGATGCTGATTTAACTATCATGCTGACGAATTTATTGGATAGCAGTAAGTCTTCTGAAAGTTATTTATTCGGTGATATAAATCCCGATGGAGTAATCAATGTTAATGACTTGAAAGCTCTTTGGGATCACAATAATCTGCAGGCCGACTGGCAAAACATTCAGTAAGATATAATCAAAAAACCCACACTTGAAGTAATAGTATTATGCTACATAACAATAGGTATGACAATGTCGGCAAAAATTAGATTCCATTTTAAAATTCACCAATTTCACCTGATATTGGTCCTGTTATTGGCAGGCTCTGCGGGAGTCGGATATAGTTTTGCTGATAACCAGCAAGACTACAGCGGCGTTGTTGTCATTAATGAGATACACTACGATCCTGATATCAGGACCGAGTTAGTCGAGTATATCGAGCTCTATAATAGCGGCTCAGAAGAAATCGATATCGCAGGCTGGTACCTCTGCGACGGAATATCCTACGAGTTCCCTGATGGCTCGATATTACCTG
>JAFGBG010000199.1 GCA_016933295.1 Sedimentisphaerales bacterium
CGGGGATGACGATAATGAGGTGGACCTCATGCTCATCGTTGAAATCGTCGACTATTTTTGTGACGTTAATGTACATGATCACCCCCATAGCGAAAACAGGCACCACACCCCGAAATAAATCAGCGATCCGACGGCAACGGTGACACAGAACGTTATCAAGCGCCGATCACCGTCGATGAGGATGTCGTCCCAGTTTGATGTCTCGATGTATCGTTGAAATTTCCTGATCATTGGTCCCCCCCTCTCTTTCAGCGGTCCCCGGGGCCGCGTTAGTGACGGCCCCGACCTCAAATATCGGAAAACCTCCCGTTTATTAAGAGCCGCAACAGCCCCGATTGCGCCCAGTCCGCTACCTGACGCGGATCCATATCGACAGCCAGGTGCGGGATTATTTTCGTCGGTTGATTGAGACAGGTCACCGTGATGATCCGGTATGTAACCCGGTTTATATGTTCTGGAATAATTTCGTTTGTGATTAAAATATGTTTGCAGAAGGGTATAACCACGGAATCATGTTTATGCTTCCGCGCCGCCACGATGGAATCGCCACAGATCAGCATCTTTGCCAGGTAGGGTGGATTATAGATTTCGTCAAACGCGCCGCTTATCGCGTTGAGCAACGCATAGGACAGACGATTCGCCTCGAATTTATTATTAAAGTCTTTGATTCGGAGGTTCAGCGTCCGGTTCAATCCTGCCACGTGAAGCCTTAGAATTTCCGCATAGGTGGATTTTCCCAGGCCGGTTCCGTTAAGAACTAAAGCCTTTCGAAATCGGCAGTCACCCAAAAGGCAATAACCGGCGAACTCCTGAAGCTGCTCTGCCGCCGTCTCGTTTCCGCCCACGAGTTCATTAATAAATTGATCGATGTTCAGATGCCTCCTCATTTACTTTCTCTTTCAGCGGTTCCCGGGGCCGCGTTAGTGGTAACGGCCCCGGCCTCACAATGTGTCATCCGCTGCTCTCGTTTGGTCGGGGCAGAGAGCATCAGGCCCCTGAATATGGTAGCGGGGTCGGAAATCGAACCCGCACGGTTCCTGGTTATGGGCCAGGTTCGGAAGTCATCATCCTCCCTGCGCTTTCCTGGCCTGTTTTTCTTTTCGATTCTGGAGGAATTCGACAACCTCCTGGTGAATCTCCTCCCTCGTTTTTTCGGGTTTAACCGCGTTGATCGAGAAAAAATCGATAATCCGGTCGAGCTTTTTTTCAATCCTGTCGGCCTGGTCTTTTTCCATCTAATCGCCCGCAATCATTATGGTTTACCAAAGTATACGAAAATATACTTATGTTTACCTTCTGCACGCCCATGTTTACCGTTTTCACACCGGCTGCATCCGAAGGTATACGTGACAGTCAAAAAATTTTTGTTAAAATCGCTTCATAAGCTCAACCAGGGTTCTGTCTTTATTCGCCTGCACGAGGAGCATCACGCTGAGGTCGCGCTGCAGCCCCTCGATGATGTATTTCTGGCACAGCTCCGAAATCGTCGTGTTCTGCTTGGTCGAAAACATGCCGAGAAAATCTTTCAGATCCGACGAGCCGGTGAACGTGATCCGTTCGGTTTTCTTGCCAGCGTCGACGGACACCGGCGGTTTCGAGAAATCCAGTCGCAACTGGGTCATAGTGCCTCCTGCTTCGGTGGATCGGATGCCTGGGGGAAAAGAATGTCGGGGATGTCGATATGATTGTGAGACGCTTCACGGAAGAGAGATTCGAGCGGCGGCGTGAGGATGTCGACCAGCTGATCGATGAGCCGGGGGTTGCCGGACTTCCCGGTCAGGAGATTGCAGATAGCCTGGCGCGTCACCGGCGGGTCGCACATGCGGCCGACCTGATCGCCGTCCAGGCCGCTGTAAGCCATGGCAACGGCGATCATTTTTCGGTTGACTTTACGGCCGTTTTTTTTCATAGTCTGTTTACCCTGTAAATTGATTTACTGCGTTAAGGAGATAATAATAAATACTTAACACCATGTCAAGCATAAATTAACATGACGTCAAATTTATTTAACGTAGACATTTTTCTGGACAATCTGAATGGGCTTCGGAAGAAGGCTGGTTTATCCAAGACAGCATTTTCTGATTTGATTGGCGTTAGAAATGCATTTCGTCGTGATATCAATGGTATAGGCTACAAATTTATATCAGGAATTACTAGGCATTTCCCCGATATCACTGAAGAGTGGTTACGAACAGAGCATGACGTAGAAGAATTTGAAGGACTACGTTTTACGCCACGTAAAGAAGAAGATTTTTTTGCAGTAAATGGACGTGAAGATAGAAGAGTGTCTGACGTTGAAGAAAAAGTAAGGCAACTTGAAGCCCGGATAATCCTTCTCGAAAAGATTCTCTCGCAATCTCCGCCGAATCCTGGCCGGCGCTGGTACGATCCTGTAATCTGTAAAAAAAAATAGATAATGTCACGTATATCGATTTTCCTGATAAAAATGATAATGATACCGGGAAGAAAGGACGTCCACCGCCGAGCAGAAAAAAATAAAAGCTAGATTCTGCAGCAGAAACTCCATACAAAGCCCGGGAGCTTGCGCGATTTCCGGGCATGTCGCAAACAGCCGGAACCTGAAAAGAAAAAACAACGGATACTGTTTAGGGACGAATCACTCCCGCGCATCGTAGAATAAACCTTTTAGATATGGATTAATTCAAATTTAGGTTTCAGAAAATTTAAACTAAATTTAGCATAGAATCTTCTTGAGGGGCATAAAATGTCAGAAGATTTAGAAGAAATCTTTGAATCTGAAATGTGGAATATTTACAAGCGCGCTAAATATGAAGCCAAATACAATGCCACAAGATATCTAAAGATGCTTGTTGAAAATGGAGGATTGGAGACGGCCCATATCCTAATCAATGCAGCAAAAGTCTCACAAGGATATAACGCATTATGGGAACTTGGCAGACTTGATCTAACGGTTGAAGCTTTAATTTGGGATAACCCTGAATATCATCGATTGTTTACAGAAGATGAATTGAACATCATAAAAAAGCGATTAATTGATTATCAATACGACAGGCTTTAATGGGAAACAATGGGTTAGACAGTGATTATTGACTAGGAGCCAAAGAGAGTGCGAATTTTTGCAGAAATACTTCAAGATATAACAAATACCAACAAAATATATTAATCGTTGGGTGAGGAATAAAGGTGAATATCATGGATCTCATAGATATTTTGCTCTTTGACAAAGTTTTATTCTTCGAAATGGTAAAGAAGTGCAATGAAACCTATCGATCAGGGCATGATTTGCTTTCCTATCGTAAAATCATTGACGCCCACCATAGAGTAAGGAATATCAACCAGCTTATAGAAGACGATGACTTTCTAAGAACTATCTATGAAACTCTAAAGCTATGGAATATGAATCAACAAGGGGCGAAACTTGAAACATATCAGACAATTAAGGAATCAATTTTAAATTGCCAAGATTACCTCGATGATATTTACGGCGCTCAACTCAATATAATAAGCTCAAAGGAATTGGCTAATTTAGAAGATACTTTGTACTTGTTGTTCAGAGACTTGAAAATCATGAAAAGTAAAAGAAGGATAGTTGGCGTATCTAAAACAATGCATTTTTTGTTGCCGGATTTAATAATGCCAACAGATGGTAAATATACTATGAACGCGGTCTTTGGATATAATAAATTTTCAAAAACAGCAACCGCGGAATTCCATGACATGTTTTTTATTCTTAAAAAGTTCCATGATATAGCATGCAAATTTGAACTAAGTTTGAATGATTGTAGCCAAACAGGATGGAATACCACAGTTCCAAAGCTAATTGACAATGCCATTATCGGACTTACAAACAATATTGATTATGCAATAGCATATTTGAAATCAACGACTTAAAAGACGTAATGAGATGAGAGGGGGTCGCATCTTAAATATTAAGTATTCCAAAATCGTATTGAGGGGTTTTATATTGCAGATTTGAAGTACTTAGGTTTTCATCAAGAACCATATAATCATTGTTAGTTTAAAATGCAATTGAGAAAATGAAATGACATCCGAAAAAAAGATTAATAAAGCAAGATTGATATTTTCTATTGCCTATTTTGTTTTATCGATTATCCTTTTTCTTATTTTTCGTAAGCACATTTTCTATTTCGTAGTACCAAGTGATTCTTGGAATATTCCGAGGTTCATTTGGTGTATTTCTTCAGTTTTATTGGGGTTTTCCTGTGTTGCATTTCGATTTCGGCGCCACGATAAAACACCACTCCCAGAATATATAACTCATTATCCCTTACAGCTTTTAGCAATGGCAACATTAGTTTTCGCTGTTTTGCATATTTTCGATGCAACAAGCGGTTACCTTTTCTATTATCTTTCGTTTTCAATATGCTTTACGATGGGATATATGGTCGATAAATATTGGGGTTTCGTCGAATCCTTGATCAAGAAAGTCGGAAAATAAAAAATTTATTAAAACACTAAAAGGATCAAGGGGGATCAGGTCTTGCTTTTTGCCTTAAGAAAGGAAAAAATATTTTTATAATCAAAAAAAAGAGGATCTGCTTTTGAAACTTCGACTCAAGACTACACAAGCCAAGAATTAATACTATATCTTGTATTATATTTTTTTATTGTGCTATATATAGTGACTATGTTAAAAGTATTTTGACTTTTGGGGAAGAGGTAAAAGAGGTAAAAGTGGACAATCAAAAAGTACCTGTTAATAAAATAATTTGCGGTGATTGCGAAGAAGTTTTAAAAGAATTTCCCAATAATTGCATCGACTTAATCGTAACTTCACCTCCATACGCTGACAGCAGAAAAAAAACATACGGCGGCATTCATCCTAATGAATACGCTAAATGGTTTCTCCCTAAAGCTCAGCAATTTTTAAGAGTATTAAAGCCGACCGGTACTTTCATATTAAATATAAAGGAAAAAGCTGTTAATGGTGAAAGGCATACTTATGTAATTGATATCATCCTTGGAATGAAAAAGCAAAACTGGTTATGGACAGAGGAATTTATTTGGCACAAGAAAAATTGTTATCCTGGTAAATGGCCCAACAGATTTCGAGATGCGTGGGAAAGATGTTTACAGTTCAACAAACAAAAGAAATTTAATATGTACCAGGAAGAAGTAATGGTGCCGATGGGTAAATGGGCTGAAACCAGACTTAGAAATTTAAGCGATACAGATAAGATTCGCGATGAATCAAAAGTAAATAGCGGATTTGGAAAAAATGTTTCCAACTGGATTGGAAGAGACAAAGTCTATCCTACTAATGTACTTCATTTTGCCACTGAATGTGCCAATAGAAACCATAGCGCGGTATTTCCCTATTCTCTACCTGAATGGTTCATTAAGTTATTTACAAAAAAAGATGATGTCGTATTAGATCCTTTCCTTGGCTCCGGAACTACGGCAATAGTCGCCAAGCAAATGGATAGAGAATATATTGGCATAGATAATAATCAGGAATATTGTGATATGGTAGAAATCGCATTAAAAGGGGATGATAATGCAAGAACTAAATCTGGACGAGGTTAACCAATACGTAAACGACAACATTGTTAAATTTCATGAGAACAAAATCAAAACCCTTCAACAGATGAACCTCAAAACCATTCTTAAGAAAAAAAATCCCTATCTTTACAAAGCCAAAAATATAATGATCGCCTCAGACTTGGTTACAGATATTTTGGATGCTTATTTATCTTCATCAGAAGAAAAACATTTCGGTAGTTTCTTAGAAGATTTAGCCATTTTTATTAGCGGAAAAACGTGTAAAGGTAAGAAATCAGCGGCTACGGGAATAGATATGGAATTTAATCATAAGGCCATTCATTATCTTGTTTCAGTAAAATCAGGACCAAACTGGGGAAATAGCTCTCAACAAAACAAACAGGAACAAGATTTTAAAACAGCTGTAAAAGTCTTAAAGCAATCCAATCATACCTTGAACGTTCAACCCGTATTGGGAATTTGTTATGGAAAAACCAAAACCTCTTTTTTAAGGGGCTATCTGAAAGTAGTTGGTCAAAATTTCTGGTATCTGATAAGCGAAAATAAACATCTCTATACAGACATAATTGAGCCCCTTGGTTATGAAGCGAAGAAACATAATGATAAGTTTTTAGAACAAAAAAGCACGCTGATAAACTCGTTTACTGAGGAATTTTTGAAAGATTTTTGTGTTGATGGACAAATTGATTGGGGTAAAGTAGTTGAATTCAATAGTGGTAATTTTGATTTAATAAAAAATGAGAAACCCAAAATTGGTAAATTAAAAAAGAGAAATAAAAAGACCGCATGAGTAATTTCCTAACAAACTCATTTATTGACAAAAACTGCTTCTTTTCCTAAAATTTGACCGCTGTGTTTGGAAGTACAACCGATGCTTGTACCTCCATGGATTTTCTGGCGCCCCCCACAATTGTGGGGGGCAAATATTTTCCTTCATCTCATATTTCAAGGCTTGACTCCCTTTAACCGATATGAAGAACATATGTGTTAGACAATGTCCTCAAAATGGAGACGGTCATGAGTGTCCGGAAGCTCGCCGAGGGAAAATGGCAAATTGATGTCTATGAGAACGGCCGGAAGGGTCAGCGTATCCGGAAAGTTTATTACGGCACCGAAGTCCGGGCAAATCTCTTTGAACTCGAACTGAAAAAAACCCTCGGTATCATGCCGAAAACAGATGATACAATCGGCGAGATCATCTCCCCGTATCTGGAATGGGTTAAAAAACACCAGGCCGAGGACACCTACAAAGGAAAATACAAGCTCCTCAATGGGCCAATACTGACATTTTTCAGGAACTATCATCCCGATCTCATCACCGACCGGAACATAGACGCATACCAGACAAAACGCCTCGCCGAATCTCTCGGTCATAAACGTGTGATCAACCTGGAAATCACCTACCTGTCAGCAATGATTAAATGGTGGAACAAAAAAAGGGGTGTCAGAAAACGTCCCCTGCCGGAACATGACAAGCTCCCATATAAAAAACCGCTGCCTGAATATCTCTCAATCAAAGAAGTAAATGATCTCATTGCCGAATTTTCAACGTTCCACTGGGCATTTTGCTCCTGTATGTATTACGGCGGGATGCGGTTTAATGAAGTCGCCTCGCTTCGTGATCGCGATATCTTCGAAACCCATCTCCGCGTAACGGGTAAAGGTTCAAAGGAACGCCTGGTCCCCATCAGCGAACCACTGCGAAAAGCACTGAGAAATTACCTTCTAAAATCACCTGTAGTCAAAATTGATGGTGTGGTCAGCGAACTGGTCTTTCCGTCAACCGTTACCGGAAGAAAAATAACCAGTATCAGGTCCGCGATCCGGGGCGCAAAAAGACGTGCCGGCATCGACCGGCGGATCACGCCGCATATGCTTCGCCATGCTTTTGCTACCCACCTGCTCGAACAGGGTGGTGATCTTCGGGCAATCCAGATGCTCCTGGGACATGCCAGTATTTCAACCACCGAGATC
>JAFGBG010000200.1 GCA_016933295.1 Sedimentisphaerales bacterium
AAATCCCTCTGTCAATTTGTATATTTCTTTAACTAAATCGATTCCCATATTCCAAATATTCAGGTCTCTGTATGTTTCTATTTTCTTGCCCATATAATGATATGCGGTCCTTCAATACTTCGGCCTGCTCAGTACAGGTTTCACTCAGGACATACATACTATATACGATATATGACATACTACATACTACATACGAAATACCATATCCGAGCCTATTTCGCGAATTCTATGCAGCGGACCTCTCGAAGCAGAGTAATCTGGACTTCGCCGGGATAGGTCATTTCGTCTTCGACTTTTTTGGCGATATCGCGTGCGATTTTCATGGCCGCCTCGTCGTTCACTTCGTTGGCGCTGACAATAACCCGGATTTCTCGTCCGGCCTGAATCGCATAGGCGTTTTCGACTCCCTTGAAACCTCCGGCGATTTCTTCGAGTTTTTCCAGACGCTTGATATACCGTTCGAGGGTCTCTCTTCTGGCGCCGGGACGGGAAGCGCTGATGGCGTCGGCGGCGGAAACCAGCGGAGTATAAGGATTGTCCGGCGGAATGTCGCCGTGATGCCCGGCAACGGCATTGAGCACAACCGAGGACTCATTGAATCGCTTGAGATAATTCGTGCCGATTGTCGGGTGGTTGCCTTCGACTTCGTGGTCGATGGCCTTGCCGATATCGTGCAACAGTCCGGCCCGTCGGGCGATAGAGCCGTCAAGACCAAGCTCATCGGCCATGACCTGAGAGAGGAAAGAGACTTCTACGCTGTGCCGGAGCACGTTTTGCCCGTAGCTTGTCCTGTAACTCAGTGCGCCGAGCAGGCTGAGCACCTTGTTGTTCAAGCCTCTGACGTTGGTTTCGACCGCAGCATCTTTGCCGATTTGCAGGAGCTTGTGGTTAATGTCCTTTTTGGTTTGCCCTACAAGCTCCTCGATTCGGGACGGGTGAATTCTGCCGTCCTGGATGAGCCGCTCCATGGACAGGCGGGCGACTTCGCGTCTGACCGGGTTAAATCCGCTGACAACTACCATCCCGGGGGTGTCGTCCACTATAACATCGACTCCAGTTGCTTTTTCGAACGCGCGAATATTTCGTCCTTCGCGGCCGATGATTCTGCCTTTCATATCGTCGTTCGGTATCTCGACCGTCGAGACGGTAACCTCGCAGGTCTGCTCCGCGGCATAGCGCTGAATGGCCGTGCTGATTACTTCCCGGCTTTTTTCTTCCACGGTCTCGGTTGCTTCTTCGACTTTACGCTGAATCAGAGACGACATTTCGTGCTCGCATTCGTCCTCCAGACGTTTCAGAAGCAATTCCTTCGCCTCGGTCATATCCATCGAGGTGATTTTCAACAATTGATTTTTCTGCTGAGCTATCAGAGAGGAAAGCTGTTTTTCCTGGAGGTCGATATTGTAAGTTCTTCTTTTAAGCTCTTGCTGCTGTTGTTTTGTGGTGTTTTCACGCTGCTGAAGCAATTCCGCCTGACGGTCGATTGCGTCCTCACGCTTGGTCAGTCTCATCTCGGTTTCATGCAGCTCGGCACGAACTTTATTGGCTTCGGAAGTTACTTCTTCTCTTTTCTTGATTGCCTCGGCGGCGGCGTCTATTTGGGCGGATTTTATTATGTTTTCTGCTTCTTTCTTTGCTCCGTCGATTTGCCGCTGGAGGTCCTGCTCGAATGTTTTTGCTTTTGCCCTGGAAACCATCTGGTTGAGGATTGCCACCAGGCTGCCGCCCAGAAGAAAGCCGATAACGAGAGCGCCAATAAATGTCCAGGGATTTGTCTGCATCAGAATATCCATGTTTACTACCTTTCCATTGCAGTTTTTTCAGTTTATATAGTCAAAAGCAAATGGATGGCATGCAGAACTGACGGAAGAAAAGTCCAAAGAGAAGGCTGTGAATTATGAAATCTTTTTCGCTTTGTAGAAAAATCAGCTATTTACAGTTAATATTCCCTGTAGGGGTAAACTTATTGGCATTAAGAGATATATTTTTCATAAAAATAACTGATTCTTTACTCAATATTAATTCTCCCTCGCTGTTAGGCGAACGCTTATTCAAGCAGATTTCATTTCACATTTATTTCACTGTTAGCAGCCGGTTTACAATCTTAAAAAAACCTGCATATGTTAAACTTATAAACGGCACTAAAAGTGTCTTTGCAACTTAACTCCCTTAAGAGAAACGGCTTATGCACATTATCTCTTTTAATATGCGTCCCTTTTCAAAGTATCAAAACAAGTCGGTCAAAATAAGGAACGATCCACAATCAAGCTGATCATCCATTGCTTACAGTTTCTAATAATATGGCATTTCTAAAAACCGGTCAAGAAAAAATCCGGCATATTGACCGATTTGTCAAATATACAATGCCGGGATTGAAAATCGCCGGAAAGAAATATTTAATGGTAAAACTTACGGCGTTGTTGCTTATAAGTGCTTGTTATGAAAAGCGTTAGGAGATTATGGCGGTGTTTAGCAAGAAAGAATTGATGCAGAGATTCAATATATGATCTGAGTAGGGTTTATGGGACTAAATCATCTTAAGGCCAGTTCTAAATTGGAGATATAATTTTTGCCTTATGTGGGTAAATATTTCTTACATATATTTAGATAATGCTCTGGAAATACGAATTTCTGTTGAGCAGTTGTGGTTGTTTGTAATTTGCCCCAAATCGCAAGATTTAATCGTGTAAATTGATTAGCAGATTCTTGGATATCGACGATAATCTCTTTTTTTCTTTTCTTGCTTTGGGCGAGAATAAATTCCATGAATTTCGTTTCGAAGCTTTGGCGGGCGATGTTTTGTTGCCGTCTTTCGACCAATTTTCCAGAGCGGTCGGTTTCGGATTAACATAAACAGCAGCATCCGGCGGAGATGATCCGAAAGACTGTTGAATATTGTCTATTTGTGGAATCCATACACCATCGAAAATTCTTGCCACATCCTTGTGCAAACCTGCTTTGTGTTTCTGCATTTTTTATCCTTTCGGACGGGTACGATACTTCGCAGCTTGCACCAAAAAATTATTAGCGGCGAGAGATTACCTGAGGCGAGCAATCACCAGAGTTGATCTCATCAGCCCTTCTCTTAAATATAATATAATGTACCGGATAAAAATTGTCAAAAATAATTATGACTTTTTTAGTTTCTCAAAGATGGCAGATTTATTCGCATATTAGTCAAGATGGTACATATTTTTATCAAAATCCACTAAATTAAGGGATTTCATCAATGAAATCCGTCAAATCTATATATTGTTCGCTTCTTAGTCCACCTGTATTTATTATAGCGGTTTTAGTTCGTATTCGACCAGGTCATCCTGGGTGGATTGCCAGTCCCATTCCACTACGGCATAAATATAATCGACCATTGATTTTACGGTATTATTCGTGTTTTTGTTCTCAATTTGAAGTTTCATGGAATTCAGTTTTGCGGGTGTTTCGACGAAGCTTGTTACATCCCATGAATCCAACGATTCGTTATCCCGGCCCTGCCGGACGGGAGCTTCCGTTGAAATCCAGATTGCCGATTTGTCCGGCCAGCCGGTTCCGATATTCCATATTAGTTTTCCGGCAGGAAATTGCTCCTGTTCGAAGTGTTCGACGTAAACTATTACTGATTTTATTTTCGCACCGTCCGGAACGGAAATATCGGAAAAATCGAACGATACATATATGCGCGGATTGATTTCCAAGCGTTCGTCGTCACTGGTCTGGACGATAGCCGTGCTATTGTCAGCCGAGAGCGTTTTGTTGCCCGCTTGATTATAGCCGTCAACTATTTTCAGGGAAGCTATCTTGGGCGGGGTCGGTTGTACTTGGATGGTAAATGACTGAATGCCCGAGCTTGGTGTTGTATTACTATCGACGACCATAACCGTTACGGTTACTCCATTAGGTTCCGCCTGATTCGCTTTTGGAATCCAGCGTAGCAAGCCCGTATCGGGATTGATGTCCATACCCTCGTGTTCGGACATCAATAGATAGGTCAACTTATCTTCTTTGTCCGGGTCGGTCGCATTTACGTCGTATGTGTATAACACATTTGCTATGGCGGAAGTCACCGGAGTCGAAGTGATTATGGGTTTGTCGTTCAGCGGTTCAATGTTAACGGTAACGGCGGCGGTGGCTGTTTCGCCTTCGCGGTCGCTGATGGTGTAATTGAAAGTATCGGTCCCGTAGAAATCGGGAGCCGGAGTATAACTAAGAGTGTTATCAGGATTGATTTCGACCAGGCCGTTTGCACCGTGTGTGACGTTGCTGATAGTCAATGGCTCATTGTCCACTTCCTTGTCGTTGGCTAATACTTCTATCTTCTCGATTCGGGTATCTTCCTTTGTTGTTATGTTGTCGTCGTTAGCTATCGGGGGGTCGTTTGCCGGATTGACCGTTATTAAAACGGTCGCCGTTTCACTTTTCGATATACCATCGCTGACTCTGAACGTAAAACTATCCAGCCAGTTGAAATTGGAATCGGGTGTATAGGTCAGCTCCGGCGGCGTTCCGCTGAGACTACCGTGAGACGGCTCCCTTACGATCTCGAAAGTCAGCTCGTCACCGTCCGGGTCGCTGCCGGTCAGAGTAATCGGTGCCGAGGTGTCTTCTTTGAGTATCATACTTCCGTCGATGGCCGTCGGTGGGTCGTCGGCGGGAATCACTTCGATGGAGAAAGTGGCGGCGGAACTGTCGTTTATGCCGTCGTTAGCTTTGAAAATAAAGCTGTCGGGGCCGTTGTAATTTGTTTCGGGCGTATAAATCAAATCCGCCCCGGTTCCACTCAGGCTGCCGTGAGAAGGGTTTTTCAGCACATTGTAGGTTATCGAGTCGCCGTCCGGGTCGCTGCCGATTAATGAGACGGGTGTCGGCGTGTCTTCCTGTGCCGTTACTTTGTTATCTTTGGCGGTCGGAGCATCGTTAACGGAAGTCACGGCGATCGAAACAGTCGCTTCGAAGCTGTCCGTCGCGTCGTCGTCGGCTTTAAATGTGAAGCTGTCCGGACCGTTAAAGTTCGCATTGGGAGTGTATGTCAGATTGGGAGCGGTTCCGCTTAGTATTCCATGCGACGGTTCTTTGATAACGGTATAGTTGAGCGTATCGCCGTCCGGGTCGCTTGCCTTAAGGTTAATTACCACTGGCGTATCCTCTGAAGCATTTACAGACAGGGGGATTGCCACCGGAGAATTATTCGGAGTAATATCGATAGTTACCGTTGCCGGCTCGCTGTCAACCGAGCCGTCGTTCAGCCTGAACGTGAAGCTGTCGGTACCAGTGAAACCGGAGGTTGGAGCATAGACAAGCCTGCCGTTGGTTATGAAGTTTTGTGCCGGGCTGAGTTTTCCGTGTTTCGGCTCGGTATAAACGGAGAACTTCAGTTCGCTGTTGTCCGAATCGGTTCCGGCCAGAGTTATTGGAACCGATTTATCCACTTTAGTCGCCACTGATTGTGGCATTGCGGCGGGAGCATCGTTGACCGCCTGAACGGTAATCAATACATTCGATTCGTTGCTGTCCAGTTTCCCGTCATTGGCAATAAAGGAGAAACTGTCCGAACCGTTGTAATTCGGATTAGGGGTGTATGTAAGATTCGGCGCGGTCCCACTCAGCTTCCCGTGTGCAGGCTCGTTTATAACACGATAGAATAAGTTATTTCTATCTATATCTTTCGCCGTAAGAGTAATCGTTTCAGGAGTATCCTCTTGTACTATAATTCTGATATTTTCTGCCGTAGGCGGGTTGTTGATAATAATCATGGCAGCGACGACCCCTATGATTGCCAGCAGGATTAACAGAAATAATACAAGGGCGACTTTTTTGGCCGTACTTGATTCGGATTTTTTCTTTTTAACGATTTTTGCTTTAGGTGTATGCCGTGCCGCCTTTTGGTCTTTCGATTTTTTCTCGACAATCTGTTTTTTCGGAATTTGTGACTTTTTTATCATCAGGTCGTCTTCCAAATCCCGTATCAGGTCTTCAATTTCCGAGACTTCTTTCGGCTCTCTGGCTTTTTCTGTATGCTCGGTATTGATAATCTCTTTTGCCAGGGCCTTGTACTCGACGGCCCCTCTGCTTTCGGGGGCGTAAATAATAATAGGCTCACCGGCACTTGGCGCTTCGGCCAGAGTGATAGTTCTGTGAATCACAGTATCGAAGACCAGGTCCTTGAAGAAGTTTCTCATTTGTTCTTCGACCTGATGGCTCAGCGCAGCTCTGTCTTCGACGAATGTCAACAACAGCCCGAGAATTTTTACAGGGCATGGATAGAAACGTTTCCTGACGATTTTCACGGTCTCGAGCAGTTGTTTTAGACCTTCCAGGGCATAGTAATGCACCTGGACCGGGACTATGAGATCCGTGCTGGCCACGAGCGCGTTAAAAGTCAACAGGCCGAGTGACGGCGGGCAATCGACAATACAAATATCGTATGTATCGCTTACTTTTTTAAGCTGTTCGGCAAGTACGAATTCTTTTTCCGGCAGGGCAGTTAATTCCAGCTCGACTTTTGCGAGGCGAATATTGCTGGGGGCCAAATCAAGCCCTTCAATTTTAGTTTCGATTATGATTTTGGAGATTGGTATTTGCCTTCTGGTCAGAGAATGATAAATGGATTTATCCAGAGTTTCCGGGTCGTAACCAAGCCCGAGGGTTGCGTGCGCCTGAGGGTCAAGATCTACTATCAGCACTCTCTTGCCCATTTGGGAAATAGCCGCCGCTAAATTTAGAGCGGTTGTTGTTTTACCACAACCACCTTTTTGGTTGGTTACTACTATTGTTCTCATATTCCAATACCATTAAAACACAGTAGATAAATGGCGCATGCCATGCTGAGAATATCGACTTTTTTGCCTACCTTCTCCTGATTAAGTTGATAACTATTGCGATTTTTTATGTTATCGGAAGGGATCTTACGCCCGGCCGTCCCATGCCGATAGGCACATCGCTCTGATACAGAAACCCGAGGGTTCCCAGGGCGGCTATATTGCGTATTGTGACTTTTCACCACGCTTTTAGCTGTAAATACAATATCATAACTGTTATCGACAGTCAAGTGTCCATGTAGCGGCAGGTGCGGCATTTTGTTTATAGAGCGTTGAATTTACATAACCTGCCGACAGATTTCCTTAAAACGGCGTAAGTATAGGACTGAAATTTTCCGGGCGTATTCTTTTGTTCGGTTGGGATCAAAATGATTTTAGGACGTAAATCGAGAGTATTGTTTCTTGAGGAGTTGCCTTATTTGAGGTATATTGCCGGTTTGCGATTGCCATTTTTCGATATTTTCTTAAAATCATAAATTATCTCCGTGTTTGTAGCTCGGTGAGTTTTGAATTAATTCAGGCAGGAATTGTAGAATGAGACTCGAACATATTGCGATTAATGTAGAAAATCCGGTTGCTATGGCGAAGTGGTATTGCGAGCATCTCGGAATGAAGATTATTCGGAAGGGGCCGGCCCCTGTCAACGCACATTTTATCAGTGACGAGCAGGAAAATATGATGCTGGAAATATATCTTAATCCCCCGGATGACGTGCCGGATTATGCCTCGATGAATCCGCTTTTATTTCACATCGCATTTATGGCTGATGATGTCAAGCAAGTATGCCGGAAGCTGGTTGATGCCGGTGCTGAGATTGTCGAAGATGTCTCGACGACGCCGGAGGGGGATGAGTTTGCAATTCTGCGTGATCCGTGGGGTGTGGCGATACAGTTTGTCAGGCGGGCGAAATCTATGCTCCCTAATGATTGAGCCTGTCTGATTAAAGCGCTTAAAACGACACCGGCTCCGAACGGTGCCGACCCAAGGTATTAATCACCCGCGGTCAAAGTCCATCCGGAGCCGGAGGCTGTTATCAATGTTGTTCGAGCCTATTTTTTCTTTTTCATAAGTTTGTCCATCGAGGTGCCCAACTCCTGACGAATATTATCAAGTTTTTGTCTTGGATCATCTATTTGCTTTTGTGTCTCAGGAGTATTTTCGCCGGTATCGTTTATGACGTACGGCGTAATGAAAACAAGCAGTTCGTTATTAACTACCGTTTTTTTGTTATGGCTGAAGAGGTTTCCTACCAAAGGTATGTCACTTAGACCGGGCACTCCTCGTTTGGTAAGGCCGTCCTGCTGGAAGAGAATACCGCCGAGCATAAGAGTCTGGCCGTCTGCGATAATCATGTTGGTTCTTGTCTCCATCTCTGTTCTGACCGGCTGGCTGTTTTTCTCGTCCGTGGTGAGCTGTGAGATAATGATATTTATAATCATATCCACATCTTTATTGGGTGTAATGCTCGGCCGAACGGCGAGATTCATACCGACTCTCTGGAATTCGAAATTCTGAGTCGATGTGCCGGTACCGGTTGTTGCCGCTGTGTAGAATGCGACCCTTTGTCCCTTGAAGAAACTTGCCTCTTCGTTGTCTTCGGTCCATAAGCTCTGCTGGTTGAGAATCTTCGCATTGACTTTCTTTTGCAGGAAATCGATCAACCCATAAACGTCCGCTGTGGTTGTGTTTGTCATTACAGTTCCCGATGTCCCGGCGGCGCCAAAGACGGCTGAGCCATGCTGGTCGAGCTGCTCGAAGGCATTCAAGGCCAGAATAGCATTTTCGTTCAGCGCTCCGAAAGCATTCGGATTCGATGCTAATTGAACTCCGAGCGAGGTGACATCCTGGTGATCAACTTCAACAATAACGGCCTTGATCAGCACCTGTTTGCCCGGAACATCCAGTTTACCAATCAGCTCCTCGATATTCTGTATGAACTCGGGAGGAGACAGAATCAGGATTGATTTGGTGCGAGTCTCGGGTACAAACCGTATTTTGCCAATAACGTTGCTAATCGGCCGTTCATCATCATCCGTAGCAGTACGAGCTCCGGAAGAAGACCACCAGGGTGTGTAACCGTCCGTTGATGTATCGGCTGCGCTGCTGCTCGATTCGTCCATTGAGTATTCACCCAAGCCCGATGCGCTTCGAAGTATTTCCACCGATGAGCCTGCCTCGCAGAACATCGCATTAAGAACTTCGGAAAGTCTTTCGGGATCTGCGAATTTCAGCGTTACAACCGTAGGTACTTCGGCCATTTCTTCTTTATCGAGCTCCTGTACCAGCGCCTCGATGATATCGTACGCTTCGGGGATGTTGCTGATTACGATAATCTTTTTGGTGCCGGGGACATCTGCGAAAGTCAACTGTCCGTAAAGCGGCCCGATAATCTTTTCGCTGTCCGAGGTTGTGGTTCCGTATGCAGCGCTTAACATCTGCCGTGCATTGGTGGAACCTGTGCCGCTACTGCTGCTAAATAGCTGAGTTAATAGTTCGGCCATCTGAGCAGGATCGACATTCTTTAGCTCGATTATTCTGGGCTTTATACTTTCCGGGTCGATCGGTGTATCCCATTCGGCTATCTGCTTTGCTATTTTTTCCATATTATCGTCCGAAGCGATTACCGTAACCTGCCTTAAGGGGACATACGATATTACCCTGACCGTGTCCGCGGAAAGCGATGCGGCACCGGTCGTGCTGCCGTAGCCTCCTGAACGCATCATAGACGACCTGTAAACACTGGTTATAGAAGAGCTTGATGTAGTAGCGCTGTAAATTTGATTTATTTTTTCTTCTATCTCTTCCGGGTCGGCGTATTTAAGCGGGAAGACCCGTGTTTTGAACTGGCCCGAAGGTATGTCGATCTCTTTAACAAGTTTCTTAACCATCTCGCGTGATTCTTGTTTACCGAACACCAAAAGCTGCCTCGATTGCGAGAGGGGCTGGATAAAAATGCTTTGTGTATAATTTTGCTGAGTTCCTATTTGTGACAGAACTTCGTTGATACGATCCGCTACTTCGGCGACATCCACATAGCTGACAGTGAGAGTATCATAGTCTCCGCTGGTAGTATCTTTCATATCGAGCTTGTCGATCCACTCCTTAATTTGCTTCATAGATTCCGCCGGTGCACTTGCGACAATCCATTTGCGTTGCGGCAGGGGAATAAGCGTAATCTGTGCATTGTCCGTTCCGATTATCGAGCTTGATGCCGATGGTGTCCCCCCAAAGGCACCGAACATTGTGGTGCCGCCGCTGCGTGTATTGCGTGTATTTCGAGTGTTGCGGCCCGTATTGGTGGAATAAGAATTTCTTCCTGTGACGGACCTTGACGTTGTGCCAGAGCCGTCCGTGCTCAAGAGAAGCTTGATTAACTGAACAATTTCCGCGGGGTCGCCGTTATAAACTTCAAATATCTCACTTACTGATGTGTTCGCCTCAGGGATATCGAAGGTATCGATAATCCCTTTGATTTGAATCAGATTTTCCACCGTATCGATTACCAACAGTGTACGAGTGCTCTCTTCGGCGCTGACATAACCGTTTTCGTTCAATAGAGGCTCAATAACCTGCGCCATGTTCGCCGGGCTGTAATTTTGCAGCCGGAAAAACTTCTGAACAATCTGGTTTTTATTTTCGAGTGTTGACAGCGGGACATCGGCCGGTATTGTCGGAACCGGCATATCAATCTTAGCGATCCACTTGCGAATTATTTCCATATCTTCTGCTGATGCTTTTGCAATAATCCAGTTGTTTCTCGATTCCGCAACAAGCACCGGCTGTGCTCTGCCGGACCCGACCATAACTGAAGTTGCCGAGCCGCCGGTAGCGGCGCCTCTTCTGTTGTTTCTTCCCATCATATTAGCCATGCCGCCTCTTTGCTGCTGGTTACCCTGACGTCCCTGTGTATTCCTTTGTCCTCTGTTCATTCTGATGTCTGTTGTGGAACTGCCGGTGTCAGCTAAAATGGTCTGCAAAATCTGAATTATATCATCAGGATTGCGGTGATGGATCTCGAATATTTCCTCAATCATGCTCTCGCCGGCAGCGTTGTCAAACTGCTGGATAATCAGAGCGATGCCCATCAGATTCTTTACAGTATCGATAACCAGCAATCTGCCGGTTGCATCATCCGCACTCAAATAACCGTAATCACCAATAATTGGCAGGAGTATCTGCCCCATCTGCGAAGGGCTATAGTTATCTAAATTGAAGAATTTCTGTACGATTTGGTCTTTATTTTCAATTGTGGCAAGAGGAACATCTTCCCCTATTATAGGAACCTCATCAATTCTCGAATCGGCCAAAGCTTGAATGTAAATTGCCTCTTCGGTATGTTTGGCGCCGAATCCCTTCAATCGCAATGCGCTATATATCAGAGAAAGGGCCTTGCTTCTTGTCAGTCTCGCCGGTCCGTATATTGATATTCTTACATTCATAGCTTCATCAGAGGGAATAATAGGCTTACCGGTCCAATCGGTAAGTAACTGGATAATGTTCCTCATTTGGAGGTTATTCATGTTTGCGAACACAAACGGATCGTTCGGATCCCCGATTTCGTTTGGATCGGTCATCTGTTGCCTTCTGCCGCTAAAACCCCTTCGGCCTGCAAATTCTCTGCCGGCCATATTCGGGTCAAAGATTCTCTGTGGTCTGTTCGGGTCCGTCTGAGCACCAATTTGGCCCGGCTGACGAGGCGGAATATTTGCCTGCGTTTGTTGCGGAGCGGCCTTCGGCTGCGGCGGTTCAGGATAGAATCCGACTGTCCATATGATAAGAATCGCAGCGATGCCTACTACTATTGATATTATTGATTTTGATCGTTCCATATTA
>JAFGBG010000201.1 GCA_016933295.1 Sedimentisphaerales bacterium
CAAAGCGATAACAGGCAGATTGACCTGGTCGTCGCTGCCAGCTATCGGGAAATCACCAGCCCGGCCGATTTTTCCAGCCGAGACGGTATTGGCGTCTCCCGCCGCAGTTCCGTGGTTGCCGTTGGAGGTTGAATCCTTAACCTCTCCGGAGGTCCCATCCCAGGAATCTTCGGACAGATGCCAGACTCCCAGATAATTATCATCCCAGACATTATTGGGATCGTCGCCGTTAGAGGCCTCGGAATTGCCGTAATATATGTAGATATCGGTAGTCGAGGATGAATTAATTGTCGGGACCTTGACCCAGAAATGCCCTGTGGCATCTCCAGAGTCGATACTGAAAGATTCGGTCTCATGAGGTATCACCGTAACACCGTCGGCTAAGGTAAATCTGATATCATCTCCATCGGACTGAGCGTGTGCTCCTATATCCGCATCGGAGGAGATTTTAACATAAAGCGGCAAATCCGTCAAGTCAATCCGGCAAAAAGATTGCCTTGACAAAACGACAATAACCTGCGAGATTACCGGGCAATTATTACTCGACTTTTAATTCGAATTTACGTAGATTATTAGAGAAATCTGCCGCAATCTTAAAATATGATAATGCCGGACTATTGAAAAAACGAGTGCCACAAACAGGGATTTAATAAAGATAAGGAAAGGAATGCCATGAAAAAGAAACTAAACTTACTTCCGTTGTTCTTTTCGTTTTTACTTTTGGCCGGAACGGGATGCCAGGATAGCGGAAGATTCGCCGTATCGGGCAAAGGCGGGACGTTAGGCCTCGGCGGGGATTTCACCATGGGCGTCACCTCAAATGTAAACGCGAGAGCCGGTTTTAATATGCTCGATATAGACTTCGACGAAGAGGAAATAGACGACGTCGAATACGATCTCGGGGTAGAACTGTCTTCTTTATCAGCGCTGTTAGACTGGCATGTTTTCAACAATTCATTCCGAATCACCGGCGGCTTAATTTCAATGGATAACTCGATAAATTTAGATGCCAGACCCACTGAAAGTGTCGAGATTGGTGATAATATATACTTACCGGCCGATGTAGGTACCTTGTCCGGCAGTGTCGAATTCGACAATATCGCCCCTTATGTGGGAATTGGCTGGGGCAATCCGCTGACCAGTAATCAAAGATGGGGAATCACCTGCGACCTCGGCGTTGCTTTTACAGATTCCCCGGATGTTGCCCTGTCGGCAACCGGGCTGGCGGCAGGACTCGCAGCCGACATAGAAAAGGAAAGAAAGGAAATCGAAGACGATTTGGATTCCCTGAAGTTTTACCCGGTCATCTCTTTCGGCTTATTCTACAGATTCTAAAATCAAGCCGACTAATATAACCAAGATACAGAAATATTCTATTTCAGTTTCGACGCGAGAACGGAGCCGAACTCCTTGCCGAGCTTACTGGCCGTGTAACGCTTTTTGTTATCGTATGAGGCCGAAAGCAGAAGCTCGCCGTTGCGGTCTTTAGCAACAACGGATATGCTTTCGATAGCCTGGTTCGACGAAGAGGATGCTCCGAAAAAACCATCGCTGGATGTGGCCCTCGTTGTCATGAAAGTCGCGCCGGACAAGAAAATCGTCGCCGTATCGGAGTCGCATATACGGACGTTCCTCCTGACCAGCTCCTTTTCGAGGATATCTCTGATAACTTTGCCGACCTGCGGGTCCTCGCTGTCGAGGGCGGCGACATATACACATTTATTCTCAAGCGTCTTCAATCGCTTCGTACAAACAACATCCGTATTGCAGCCGGCGGCGGCTACTACCACCAGCAAACATGCAAACCATAATAATTTATTCATTATTTATACTCCCTTACGGTATTTCCATCTTTTAATCTAATCGGTATATTTGCGGTATATGCTGGAAAAATTTTCCTTTTTTCAGATACTGATATCCCGGAAAATAAGAATTGCATTTTTTCGAGCTAACTCTTAGATTAGTTTAATAAAACTGATTTAGTTCAGGCAGAAAAGCCGTTTTAAGTGAAAAAGGGATTATATTATGGCAGACAAGATACCCGGCCGGGAAGAGGCGTTGGCGCTGCTGAAAAAATATAACAAAAACGAAGGCTTGATTAAACACGCCCTGGCCGTTGAGGCGGTAATGCGTTATTGTGCCCGCAAACGCGGCGAAAACGAGGAAAAATGGGGCGTTATCGGCTTAATACACGATTTGGACTACGAGCAGTTCCCCGAGCAGCACTGCCGCAAAACCGAGGAAATTCTCAGCGGCGAAAACTGGCCGGCAGATTATATACGGGCCGTCGTCTCTCACGGCTGGGGAATATGCACTGATATTGAGCCGCAAAGCGAGCTGGAAAAGGTCCTTTTCGCAATTGACGAGCTTACCGGGCTTGTTGCGGCAACGGCACTTGTCCGGCCGAGTAAAAGCGTGCTGGATATGAAGGCAAAATCGGTCAAAAAGAAATGGAAAGATAAATCCTTCGCCGCGGGTGTGAATCGGGAAGTTATCGAAAAAGGCGCCGTCTCGCTCGGGTTGGAATTAGGCGATTTGATTACCGATGTGATTATGGGAATGCGTGAAGCGGCCGATGAAATCGGACTGAAAGGCAATCCCGATATATAAGGATGATTTTTATGTATAAGCTTATCACCGTAATTATTATCATGTCTTTACTGGTCTGCGGCTGCGATACCGGCGGACAATCGGCACTGACAAACACGGAATTGGAGCGAATCGTTTACTCGCAAAATATCGAGCTTGCCGAATCCGCAGGCAATCCGGTCCTGATGATCGGCGGCGAAGTTGTCACCTGCGAAGAAATAATCGAATCACCTACGGTACTCGGCGATCTTTTCATTTCGCCCGTCGAATACTTCAAACCTCTCGCTCAGCTACTTAATCTCGAACAATTCAAAGAGCGGGCAAAGGAACCGATGAAAGAAATTCTGACCGACACAATTTCCAAGATCCTGCTGTACCAGCACGCCAAAAGACAGTTTGGTGAGAAGATCGACGAATCTCTGGACCAGGCGGCGGAATCCGAACTAAGAAAACTCCTGCTTCAGTTCGGCGGCGACCAGGCCAAGGCCGACGAATGGCTAAAGAACAACCGACTGGACCGCAAAAGCTATAAGGAGCGGCAAAAAAGAGCAATACTTATTGAATGGTACGTCAGCTCGAAGCTGCGCGACGACAGGCCGATAACATATCGCGAGATGAAGGAAAGGTACGAAGCAATTAAAAACGAGTATTTCGCGAAGGAATCCATGATACAGTTTCGATTAATCGACATTCAATCGGCAAAGCTTAAGGAACTGGACCCGAACGAAGGCGGCGCGCAGCTTGCGGAAAAAGTTGCCGGTAATTTGCTGGCCCAGATAAAGGCGGGAGAAGATTTCGGTGAGCTGGCAAAACAATACTCGCACGGCCACATGAGAGATTTCGGCGGATTATGGCAACCTCTAAAGCCGGATTCTTTGGCTCCGCCTTACGATGTTCTTGCCGCGGCGGCCCGGAGTATGGAACCCAACCAGGTCTCGGAATTAATTAAAACGCCCGACCATATATTTATTATGAAGCTCGAACAGAAACAAACCGCCGGTTACGAGCCGTTCGAGAACGTGCAGGAATATGTCCGGCAGGCGGTTCT
This sequence comes from Sedimentisphaerales bacterium, assembly GCA_016933295.1. Classification (GTDB taxonomy): domain Bacteria; phylum Planctomycetota; class Phycisphaerae; order Sedimentisphaerales; family Anaerobacaceae; genus JAFGPS01. The sequence goes on from JAFGBG010000201.1 coordinate 3,638, forward strand.
TTACGACCGCCAGAACGAGCTTCTCAACAAGCTCAACGATATTGTTCAACAGCAGGCGGATCTCGGCCAGACGGACGAATTTGTGGATTTCTGCCTGGAACAAATTCACCGGAAAAATAATCAGCAGAAGGTAAAAAAATGAATCCATGATAAAATTATTCACTCGCCGCTCTTTTACTCGGAGTCTTACAAGATGGGAATTTTAGCACACGGTATCGATTTGGTGGATTTTCCGCGAATAGAGCAGATGATAGAGCGGCACGGCGAGCGTTTTATCAATAAAATTTTCACGCCATCCGAACAGGCTTACGCCGATAATAAAAAAAACCGCGTAGAGAAATACGCCGGTCGCTTTGCGGCAAAAGAAGCCATCTTGAAACTTATAGGTACGGGCTGGCGAGGCAAAATCGCCTGGACGGACATCGAGATTATCAATAACGAGAGCGGCCGGCCGCAGGTCACTCTGGACGGGGAGGTAAAGAAAATCGCCGACAAACTCGGAATTTCACAGATAAGTATCAGTATCACTCACACCGCAAATTTCGCAATCGCTTCCGCCGTTGCTATGGCACAA
>JAFGBG010000202.1 GCA_016933295.1 Sedimentisphaerales bacterium
AAAAACAGGCGGCGGTATATTAACCGTACGTTTTACATATCGTAAAGATATGATTCGTATCATAGGAGCAGGATATTGGCGAAAGGGCAAGAATATCTATGAAAAAGAAAATCAAATACACGAATGAACCGTTGGGCGATCTAAAAGTTATCGATGACTTTCTTCCTTCGCCGGCCGATTTGGCTTTTAACGAGGAACAGGTTAAAATTACTATCGGGCTGAGTAAAACCGCCGTAAACTTCTTCAAAAAAGAAGCCAAAAAGCATCATACTCAGTATCAGAAAATGATAAGGCATCTCCTTGATCTATACGTTGCCCATCAGAAAAGGCGTAAAACAGGCTGATTTCTTCGCTTTTAGGTACGCTGGTTTTGATAATGTCGTATCCAGCACCCGTCGTTTTATGAATTAAAACTAAGTAGTGCCGTATCAAGGTCAATTTGCCGTAAAAGCGGGGATTTTGCTTGAAATTTGGCCGGAACGCGATATAACACGATTCTACAATTTAATATGGTAAATCATCAAATAGAGGGGGCAAGTCAGCAAAAGCATCATCGCGAAAATTAAAAAATTAAAACATGCCCTGAGTAAAATCGAATGGGTGTAAAGTGTAAAACCACAATTTTCAAAACAAAATGAACAAAAAACCGCCAAAATTACGATTCCGGCATGAAAAACCATAGAAAAACCTGTTTTTTCCCAACATACGACATGCGATATACGACCTACAAAGTAATTTGAAAAAACGAACCCAATTCTAACGGCAGAAGACAGAATAAAGGAGACAGAAGCCAGAAGAAAAAATGCAAAACAAACCCAATGTTAATTTGGGCAATATAACGCAAGCTCTTTGATAACAACATAATGCAAGAAATCCGGCTTCGTTTGCGACTTCGCCGGGGTAAAAAGCCAATTTATTAATTGCCCCATCGGCGGATATATTTTAGACTTTTGCGAATAATGCTAATGATGATCGAGATTTGTGATTCTTGTCATTCCTGCGAAAGCAGGAATCCACTGCTATGATATCATTAATGGATACCCGCTCCCCGCTTCCGCGGGGACAAGTTTGCCCCTGCGAATGCAGGGGCGGGTATGATAGTGAGAAACGGTTAATTTGAATTACGAAGGGTATGATTCGTGAAGAAAAAAACGATTAAAGTGAATAAAAAAGAAGCAGCGGAGCGGGTCAAAAAGATTTGGCCAATCCTGAAAAAGACGTATCCGGATGCCAAAATCGCCCTTAATTTCCGAGACCCGCTGGAACTGCTGATAGCGACAATCCTCTCGGCACAGTGCACGGATGCGCGGGTCAATATAGTAACAAAAGAGCTGTTCAAAAAGTACAAATCGCCGAAAGACTGGGCAAAAACCGACCTTTCGCAAATCGAGGCGGATATAAAAAGTACGGGCTTTTTCCACAATAAGGCCAAAAATATCAAGGGAGCCTGCTCTAAGATTGACGAACAGTACAACGGCAAAGTCCCCGACACGATGGAGCAGCTCCTGACTCTTCCCGGCGTGGGCAGAAAAACGGCGAACTGTGTCCTCGGCGACGCCTTCGGCATACCGGGAATAACCTGCGATACCCACGTCATTCGCCTGAGCCGTCGATTGGGGCTGTCCGATAACAGCGACCCGGTAAAGTTGGAATTCGATTTGGCCGAAATAGTACCAAAGAAAAACTGGACTCTGTTCAGCCACTTAGTGATTTTCCACGGGCGAAATATCTGTAAAGCCCGGAAGCCGAACTGCCGGGATTGCCCGATTGCAAAACATTGCCCTTCGGCAAATAATCCCGACCTGTGGTGATAGAAAGAACGAAAGGAGACTGACATTCTATGATAGAGAGCATTAGCAGCCCGGTACAGGACCTCTGGCGGATATTCAGGGTAATGGCGGAATTTACCGAAGGCTTCGACGAGCTTGCCTCGGTCGGCCCGGCGGTCTCCATCTTCGGCTCGGCCCGTTCCAAATCCCAGGATAAATATTATAAACTCGCCGAACAGACCGCATTCGAGCTGGCAAAGGCCAACTTCGCAGTTATCACCGGCGGCGGAGGCGGAATTATGGAAGCGGCGAATAAAGGCGCCAACAACGCGGGCGGCCAGAGTATCGGCCTCAATATCGAGCTGCCCCACGAACAGATTCCGAACGAATATCAGAATCTATCGCTCCACTTTCGATATTTCTTCGTTCGCAAAGTAATGTTTCTCAAGTACGCGCACGGCTTCATCGTTTTCCCCGGAGGTTACGGCACGATGGACGAATTCTTCGAATCGCTCGTACTGATTCAGACACTCAAGCAGGCAACCTTTCCAGTTGTTTTAATGTGCAGCGATTACTGGGAAGGCCTGACAAGCTGGATAAAAAACAAAATGTTAGGCGAACACAAATACATATCCCCCGAAGACCTTGATGTTTTCACAATGGCCGACGACGCTCATACCGCGGTCGAAATAATCCGGCGGTTCAAAGAAGCCCAGGGACGCGTTGGAATCGATCTGCCGCCCGGAATGAAAAAAACGTAATTCATCATCCGATGCCGGAAACTCGCCGCCTAAAACCTGCCGCGAGCAGCCCACGGAAGCAACCGAAAATTGCTTGCTTTTCCGAAGACACACTATGATAATACCTCCTGTGTATGCCGGATATTGAAGATACGCGATTGATGCGAAATAAAAATACCAGCTATCGGCGGCACGCGGCAGCCCGGGAAGGCGCCGAAAAGAATTACCTGGAATGTCTCTACGAGAAAGGAGTATGTATTATGAAGGCAAAATTGATGATAACTTTGGCCGTTGCTTTAATGTTGGCAGGCTGTGCCGGCGTGGAAAAACCGAGAATTAATACGGTTGACGATAACACGTTTTTTATTGAAGTGGAAGAATTCGATCTGACCAACGCCAAAGTGCTGGACACCGAAGATGCCAGCGGCGGAAAGTCCGTCGTAATACAGGACGCATCCGGTAAAGCCGAGACAACAATCCAGTTGAGCAAAGGCACCTACGAAATATCCGTATATGCCCTCGGGCCGTCATATGACGAGGACGCCTTCTTTATGACCATCGGCGGCATGGAACAGCGGATGTGGCTGGAAAGCCCGGAAGAAATTTTGCCGACACTCGAATATTTCGCCTATACCCAGGAGGCCGACGGCCCCTGCTCTATCAAGCTGACCTACGCCGAGCCGAACGTAGAGCTTGACCGCGTGCTGTTCAAGAAAGTTCAATAGCAATTGAACTCTCAGCGCCAGAAAATCAATTTCACAAAGCGGCGTTTCACAATAACGCCTGCGGTGCGTCCTCACAAATCCTCAAACAGGAAAGAACTGCCGTAAACGAGGAGGCTTGTTATCAGAAAAGATATGACGTAAACCAGAATGAAGCCCAGAAAGTGAGCAATAACAATCCCAACGCCCCTGAGACCGTGTGCGCGAACTATACAGACCGGAACTGCAATGCCAAAGAGTATAAATACAAGCCAGTAGGAAAATATCGACAGGGGCTTGCCCATAATCCTGCCGTCAAGAATACAGATTTGAGTCAGAAAAAGAGCTAAAATAAAGGAATTAAAAAAACCTCGTTCTCTGGATATATATTGAAACACTCCAACTCTAATACCAATTGATGCCACAACAATATAGACCAGCACAATAAGGAACAGACGGTATCTTTTCTGCTCTTGAATCTGCATAAAACAGCCTCAATGTTATGTAAAGCCGCCGCTATTCTACGGCAGCTTTTCGTCCGATTGAGAGCCGGCTACGATGACATCTGTCAGGGAATACCAGTCCACTTTCCTTGTCAGGAACATAATTGCCGCCAGCGTAACGAACAAACCGATTGAACCGGCCAAAAGAGCGTAATCCTCAATCATCAGGAGGACATAAAGATAGATATACAATAATGTCACGACTAATCCGACGATAATCGCGCGTTTGCTCGTTTTCAAAACCGCCGCCGAATACGACGTGACAAGGACGATAATCGCCGCACTTGCGATTATATACGACCGGATAAATCCGAAATGCTCGGCAAGCGAAAGCTCCAGCAGGTAAAACAGGCACATTCCCACGCCGATAAGCAGATATTGCACGGGATGGACGCGAATTTTCGCCAGAACCTCGAAAAGCCACAAAGTGGCAAAAGTAAGAACAAGAAACAGAATCTGGTATTTGACGCTGCGCTGCGACATACGATAATGATCTACCGGAGAAATCATTTCCACTCCGAATTTCGATTGCATTATATCATTCTCCATATCAGCGGAAGAGAGCCATTTTTGGGCGTAATTCCTGCTTAAAAAAGGAATATTCCACGTAGCCTCAAAGCCGTCACTGTCAACTTTTCGGTTCTTCGGAAGCCATGTCCCCTGGAAGCTCGGCGAATTCCAGTCCGAGGAAATATGCACCTCGGTATCGCGTCCGAACGGAACGAAAAACGCTTCAACGCTTCCGTTAAGCTCAAGGGAAAACGAGAAATTGAAATTTTCGCCGTTCAAATCATCCTCAAGGCTGACATGAACTCCCTCGGTATTTTTCCCGTATTCGCCGGCGCTCGGCAGAAAATCCAGCTGCCGGTTGTTCCACAAAAGTTTCGGCGATTTCGTCATCGCCCAGGCATCGGTGACGCGCATGGACAGATACGCCCTGCCCCAGAGAACATCGTTCGGATCGACCGTCCACTCGGAAAAGTCCGGACGCGCGAAACTGCCGGTCATTTCGATGGATGTGGAATAAACAGGTATCTCGTATATGCCTCTATACAGCAACCTGCTGTCGAGCTTTCCCGAAATCTTCAAATCCTCCGGCAGAAAAGTGGCATACTCAATGTTCGGCTTATACTGCCTCGAACCGGCCGGCTGGCCGGCCCTGTTGATATACGGGACAATTATACACGGGCCGATCAGCGACTGGCTCCGGCCCCATTTTTCGGTGACTTCCTTAACCGCATCTTCGCGCGTCTGCTCGCGCTCTTCAATCACGCCGCGAATCTGATAAATCGGTATCTGAAGCAAAAGAATCAGAAAGCCGATAAGCAGGATTTTAATAAAATGAGAATTCTTAAACGAGTCCCAAAAGCCGTTTTTCCGCATGCCGTTCATATTGACCTCACTTTCTTATTCCAATTATAAAAATAAAGCCACGACAGAAAAGGATTTTTCTTAATCATATAAAAATTACCAAACGTTCTTCCTGTAAGTACAAAGAACGACAAAAAGTCAATTATCGGACATCCCAAATCCCCTAAGGTTCATTTTAATTGTAAAAAGCGACACGCCCGCGGCAAGAACAAGATTCACAATGTGCGGAGGTTCAACTATGCCTGCGGTCAGAATATCCGAATTCAGGATATCGTCCATCTGCGCAATAGCCCGGGCGTAAGGTATAAATAAACCTATAACCGTCATTACAAAAATAATACTACTTTCAAAAAGAATCACAACGCGGGCACTCTGCGGGATAACAAACACAAAAACGCCGCAGAGAACACAAAAACCATAATAAAGACCCTTATACAGCGGCTCGGAATCCAGAATAGCCACGCGGACGTTGATGCCCCAAAAGTAATCAAGCAGAATGAATACCGGCGTAATTATATAATACAACCTCGGAATGAAAAATCTTCCGCCGATACTCATCTCGTCTCAAGGCTCCAGAAAAATTCTTTTCTGCAAAAGACTTACGAATTGTATGCAGAATTTACATGTTGCGAATCATTGTCTGCTGTTTTAAACTGATACTGTTTCCTTCCTCTATATCGGCATTATTATAATCGACAGGCTCTAAAACTTCAATATTTATTTTTCGGCTTCCGCACTTTTGACTTATAACCAAAAAATAATCGTAAAAAGTCATTCACCTTTATCGTTGTAAACCAGGTTCCGCCCCTTGAGTGTCAACTGTAGTAAGCCTTCTTTGACCTGAACGAGCTTCAGCCGGGACAAAATATGCAAAACGCGCTTCTGGACGGAATCGCCGTTATGAAGCGGCACTTTCTCTTCCATTGCGAGCTTACAAAGAATCCATGAACAAAGCCGAACTTCATCCTGCTTCGGCGGAATCCAGAGCCACGAGCCGTTAAGCAACTCTCCATACGACATTGCGATAAAACCGGTTACAGCCAAAATAAACGCATAAATCGGATGCTCGTCGTCGTCACATTCGGCGATAGGCAAGTCCATATAGACCCGCCCAAGAAGTCCGAGAATAAAAAAACTCGTTACGGCATAAAGAATTCCGAAACCAGTCGCGGATTTAACCGGCAACTTCGTCACGTAGGTTAAAAAGAGCAATAAAAGAAATATCACTACGGCAACCAGCCAGGTGATATCGAATCCACTGTCGGTCTCAAGTGAAAAGGTACGCTGAAAAATAAATACAATCATATAGGCCAGAAAAACATTCAAGATAGTATAAAAATATATCAAATCGTTTTCATAACCGACTTCGATATCAAAAAAATAATATCTTAATATCACCATGATTATCATAACTACAAATCCGACTATAGCCGCAAAAAACGGCGTACACAGCACGGTCATTATCGCATAACCAATCGCCTCCCGGCGCTCTTTGCCTAAAATCTCCGACAGCCGCTTTTCAATATGATTTACATCAGGCTCATCCATTGTCACGATTCCGAAAGGATACACCCATATTTATTTCAGACCGAGCTTCTTACCCTGTTCGAGTAAGGCGATTGATTCGGCTATCCGTCGCTTTTTAGTCTGATCCCTTTTTGCAGTAGCAATCCAGCCGATATAATGCCTGCGATAAGTAAACGCAAGCTTATTGAAATTCTCTTTTGCCTTTTTGTTTTTTGCCAGTGCCGCGGCGAATTCATCGGGGATATCAAATGATATTTTCGCTCGAGGGTCTTTATCCCACAATCCTTCTCTTTTGGCGATTTTTATTTTCGCAAGCCCGGCCTCCGTCATCAGTCCCTGTTTTATCATCTTTGCCGCACGTTTTTTATTCAGCTTCGACCACAAACTGCCGTTTTTTCGAGGTGTGAATTTTCTGGCATATTTTGACTCGTCAATCTTTTTTATAATACTATCGATCCAGCCGAAACAGATGGCCTCTTCGACCGCATGTTCGTATTCGAGATTCGGCTTTTTCGTTTCTTTCTTGTAAAAGACCAGCCATATCCCATTTTTTTCCTTGTCGTGATTTTTAGCAAGCCAGTGACGCCATCGGCTCCTGTCTGGAATGTATAATTGCTTCATATTCTATTCCCGAAAACTAATAATATTTTATCAAAAGTGACGCGTTTCAAAAAGCTACTTTTCATCAGACCATCTCGGAAGCGAAACGGTGGCCTGATAATTCGAACAATTATACAACGGATTTCTCGTTGGTTTATAGAGCTTGCCTTGTTTTGGATTATCGTCCTGCGTATAGACCCAAATCTCTTTCGGATCCCAGACGACTACTTCGTCCCGGCAATCCCCTGTGATATCCAGAACAGCGTTGCACATATCGGGATGGCCGTCGTCGGGAAATTCCACGACCTTCCTTCCCATGCCGTCATACATTCCGCCCTCGTCAACGTTCGGATTATGTACGAAAAATTCCTCCGACAAGCCCGTCCAGTTAATCGGCAGGCACATACTCCCATATTGATTCGGCTCGAAGCTGTAATAAAGGTCTCCTTCTGCATCGAAGTAATGAATAATCCCCTGATTCCTCCAGAAATTGATAGTGACGGTCTCAAGTCCCGGCAAATCATCCCTAAAATTCGCCACGGCGGGATTTTGAACGTGACCGAGATAGAGATGTTTTAATATATTTCCTTTCATATCCGTGAAAAAAATCCCCTCGTCACTTGCGGCACACAAAAGCCTTAAATCCGAATCCGGCAGAAATTTCAGAATAGCCACGCCGTCTGCATGGTCGGTTACGTCTTCATCGAGCGTCCATAACTTTTCGCCGTTATCATCAAATAAAGTATAGCCCATCATAAGCTCGTCTTTGCCGTCACCATCTACATCATAAGCGAATGGATAATGACCGGTATTGCATTCGTCGTGCCATAACAATTCCAGCTTGTCGTCAAACGCCCAGAGATACCGATAGCGGTCTTTAACGATAATATCGCTGTCGTATCCTTTACCGCTCAGGTCGCAAAAGTAGATGCAGTCACCGAGTATGCGGGGGAAAATATTATAAACTTCCTTATATGGTTTGCCGCCGGGAGTCAGCGGCGTCGAGGCTTTATACTTCGTTTTGCCGGTAGCGCCGTCGGCTACAATAATCTCAAAGTTCATGCAATAGATAACTTCGTTTTTGCCGTCCCTGTCGATATCATGAATCTGAAAACCGACATCATTGGTCAGAAAATCCTTCCATGGGTCCGGCTGCCCTTTCTGCCAAAGCTTCTCGCCGTCGAATGTCATCGCCGTCAGACAGCTCAATTCACTGTTACGGTCTTTGGGGCCGTGATGAATCACCTGGCCGATCAGCACATCGATAGAACCGTCACCGTTGAGATCGCCGAAACGCAGGTTTCTGCCTACACCAAAACCTTCCGTGCTGATTTTCTTCCAGAGAACCGGCTTGGGATTAGCGGCCTGAAGCTTTTTCTGCTGCTTTTCAAATACCCGGCGAGCGGCTTCATACTCGGCCTTGTTTTTCTTTGTCGCAACTACCTTTACGGCAAAAAATTTAGTCGGCACGTTCGCCGTCAATCCGATTTTCCCTTGCGGATACGTAGAATCCGTTGCCTCAAGAATGATGTCATTGTTGAGCCGGGCGCGAATTTGATTTGCCTGCACGTAAACTTCCGCCGTTAATGTATCGCCCGGCTGCCATCGGTAATCAGCCTGCGATAAAATCTTTTCATACGGCTGGTGAAATCCTGTGGCGTGTTTGACCATTTTCAAGACAGCCTTATCAGATTCGACTCCGAAGAAATAATAGCATCGGTCGTTCTGATAGCGAAAAACAACGCCGCTCTGATACTTTTTCGATTCAGGCACAAAACGAACGGCAAATTTATAATCCTGCCAGAACCGGTCTCCGGCAACAATCATCGGATGCGAATAATCGATTGGGTCCGTCCTGCTCTGGTAGATAAGCCGCCGGCCGTCCGCTTCGTGCACAGACCACCAGCCCCGGTCGTTCGAGATTGCCCAGTTTCCTTTGGGCGCCGCCTCCGGCAAAAAGTGATATTCCGTAAAAGCGCCGAGGTCCGTACTTAACGAACCTCTCTTTAATCCATGATAATCATCATCTAACAAACAGCCATCGCCGCTCATCGACGCGCAGGACGTCAACACACAACTAACTAAAATAATCGAAATGATAAATTTAACTTTCATTTATCGCTTATCCTTACTTTCAGTGACTTTCTGCCGCACCGCCCGACTCGATACTGATAATCCGCCGCGTATATCGCCACGCAATATACAAAGGGATAATTCCGAAGAAGCCGAACGAACAATCTATCAGCCGCCAGAAAAATGGAATTCCCCTGATCGGCCCGCAAATCATAGCCAACGGAATAACCAAAATACACGCAATCATCCCTAATTGTATCACCCAGATATTTCTGACAGGATCCCGCAAAGGCCCAATGAAAGCGATTGTAATAACGATATGGGCAAAAGCGAGCCAGTCGGTCCCGTAAAAAAGAAACGGATAATCCTGAGCGGTTTCAGTGACTCCCTTATGGACAAAAGATATCCATCGCGCCATCCAGGGCCACCATGACTCGGTCGGCGAGCCTTCTCCCACGATTTTCTGCAGGATGTCCACCTCGGTCTTAATCGGAAAGGCGGTTAGTCCGCTGAGTAACAAACCTATGGTAAATAAACCGAGCAGTAACTTTGTCCTTCATCTTAAAATATTAATATCTGCCGTCATTTCAGTTTATACCCTATTTAATAGACGTATAAAGCGATGCCAATAATATAACCGACCGGATTATTTTTTACCTAACCTATTCTGCCGTCACCGTCCACATCCAGGCGGTGAATCTCCTCGATTTTTTTGACCAGGTTACGCAACGTATTCTGCGTTAATTGAAGCTGGTCTTCAAGTGCCTGGACGCGGTCTTCGATCGTATCGGATTTTCGCTTCTGGCCGTACATCAAGCCGGTCTGGACAACTTCCCAAAGAATTCCCATTTCTGTCCTCCATCGATTATTAATCTCTTAAACAAAATTTACCTACAAAGTCACCTAAAATATTTCCTAAAGCGACGCCCGCCGGGCCGACTATTTGCCGGATACTTTTGAAAACTCAAGAAGCTCGACCGGAGCACCGTTATCGATAATCATCGCAACTCTCACTCCTTCCGAAGGAGTGCTAATTTCACCTATAAGTTCCTTTCCCTCAAGAGCAGCCTCAAGGTCATCAACTTCGAAGGCAATATGGGGCACGGTTCGGATAAGTTCGGAGATGGGGCAACCTTCTTCAAAACGCATCCATTCGATTCCATAGGGACTCGTCTCGAAACCTGATACATACATTTTCAGGTGCTTCAGGTATCGCTCACCCGGCCTTGGAATTTCAGTCGGTATTCCTATATGGTGAAAACGCCAGCCGTATTTTGCAATTGCCACCGGAGGCTCATGGTCTTTTCGCTTTTTGGTAAAACTCTTTTGTGACATCTCATTCGTCCTTTTCCAATCAGTCGGGCGCGACAAAAAGCCCGGTTGAATTATTTCAAAAATAAAACCAGGGACATAAGAAAAAATCAATTGTTATTATTACAGAGCTCGATTGTCCGGTCAATCAATTCCATTCCGCCGGGCCGGCCGTGTCCCGGGACGATAATCTTGACATCGGGAAATGCTTCTTTGACCAATTTAAGCGTCTTAGGCCAGCTTTCCACTTCCGCCTCGGCGGTATTCCCGAGATTCCTTGAATTTTCTGCCCTTACAAGGTCACCTCCGAATAATATTTTTTTCGCCGGAATCCAGGCAAGAATATTATCGACGGTATGGCCGGGGCCGAAATATGCCAGCTCCACCCGAATTTTGCCGCAGTTAAGGGACAACTTATCGGTAAACCAGTTCATGGGGGCAGGTTTATTGCCGGCTTTGAGCAATTCGACAGTTTTATCAAGTGCAAACGATTCCGCCTTCCTGCGATGCGCTTCTGCAAGGCCTCCGGCACAATCAATATGCCAGTGGGTCGGGACAACTTTTTTAATTGCCGCATTCCATTTGCTTTCAATCCAATCGAAAAGAACACCCGTTTGCTCGTCCGTCCACGGTAAATCTATCATAATCGCCTCATTGGAATCGATGACGATAATCCCGTTGGCCGGGACATTTTCGAATCCTTCGACATCAAAATAAGTCGTATGCAACCAGATGCCTTCGGCAAGCTGCCTTACCTCGACATCGTCTGAAATCTTAATTGAATCATTTGCCGATTGAGCAGATGCATTTGGGATACTTACAGCCGCTAAAGAGCACATGAAAAAAACTATAATCCTCCCCATATAGCGAAATCGATTTATCATCTGTAACACAGAGTCCCTTTCACCAAATATATATTCTTAAGTCAAGATGAATTATCCTGCTCCAACCGTTTTCCCATACTGAGGACATCATCTTTCCTGAAACCTATCGCCTCATAAAATGCTATTACATCCTTGTTGGACGACCTGATTTGAAGGTTGATTTTAGGACAACCAGCATTTTTCAAAATCTCCTCCGCCTCCAACATTAACCTCATCGCAAAACCCCGTCGCCTGTATTGCGGCGAGACGGCTAAATAATTAATCCAGCCCCGATGTCCTTCATATCCGACCATGCAGGTTGCTATGATTACGCCTTCTAACTCGCCAATCAAAAACCATTCAGGATTAACGTCAAGCTTTCTTTCGATATCACGTTCCGGATTATTCTGTGGTGCAACCAGGCCGCACTTCTGCCACAGTTCAATCACATTTTCTGTGTCGTTTGTATGAAACTGTCGGACTTTAAAGTCACTCATTTTTATAGTCAAGCAATATACACCTGTGAAAACATTTTACCAGTAATGATGCACCAACTGCCGGATGTGTCGGTCGTAGATTTCGCGAATCTGAGCCATTGTTTTCTCTGAAAGTTGCGGCAGGTCCGAGGCGGCAAAATTTTCCTCGGCCTGAGAAGGACGCTTGGCGCCGGGTATAGAGCACGTAACCGCGTCGAACATTAAAATCCATCGCAATGCAAACTGCACCAACGTCATCTCCGCCGGGCATAGCGTTTTGAGCTGCTCGACCACCTTCAAACCGATATCATAATCGACGCCGGAGAAAGTCTCGCCCATGTCGAAGGCCTCTCCGTGCCGGTTGAACTGCCGGTGGTCATCGGAAGTAAATTTGGTATCCGGCTTGAGTTTGCCGGTAAGCATTCCCGATGCCAGCGGCACGCGAGCCAAAATTCCAACGCGGCGTTTTTTGGCCTGCTCGAAGAAAAGTTCCGCCGGCCTGTGCCGGAACATATTAAAGATGATTTGCACGCTCTGGACGTTGGGATATTCGATTGCTTTGAGGGCTTCTTCGACCTTTTCAACACTAACGCCGTAATAGCGGATTTTTCCCGCCTCGACCAAATCATCGAGTATGCCGAACGCTTCCGGCATATAATAAACTTCCGCAGGCGGACAATGCAATTGCAGCAAATCTATTGCCTCGGTATCAAGGTTCTTCAGGCTGCGTTCCACAAAAGCCGTCAGATTCTTGCGATTATAGCCATCGGCGGTGTGCGGATTCAATCGCCTGCCGGCCTTGGTAGCCACGTAGATATTTTCGCCGCAATCCCGGCAAAATTTCGCTACGAGTTTTTCGCTATGACCATCGCCATAGACATCGGCGGTATCGATGAAATTCACCCCCATCTCGACCGCCTTACGCAACGCGTCCAAGGATTCGCCGTCATCGACCGAGCCCCACGCCCCGCCGCCAATCGCCCAGGCCCCGAAACTCACTTCCGAGACCTTCCAGCCCGTTCGTCCCAATTGTCTGTACTTCATAAATATAACTCCTGTGGAACTGCCTATATATCCACGTCATAATCAAAACTGTATATATACAAAATTGCTTAAGGTTCCAAACCTCACATAAACTCAACAAAAATGCAAAAACCTATAAAGAAGCCAATCCAAAGAATAAAATCAACTACCTTCGGATTCCTCTTAAAGATACCGTACAACAGCCTTCCGATTACGATAACGTAAAAAATAGACTTATAGAAACCTTTCTCTGCCCCCTCTTGACACAAGCATGGTAAGGCAAAAAGATAACCGATAACCAAGAAAACGATGAACGCTACAACAGCCCATTTCTGTACCGGCGGACGTTCTTTCACGCTTTTGTATGATTGTGAATCAATATCCATAATAATAAATTCAAAACACAATTTGCATGCTATCTATGTCCATCAAGATTGTAAAACACTTTTATAGCTTGTTACTAAAATTGATTTGGATCGGTTATGGATCCATAATGCGCTTTTATTGCAAAGATTTATTCTTTCATTGAAGGATGATACCACTAATATCTGCAAGAATAAAATGTATCTCATAATTGTAGTCCCTACTTTAAATTATGCCAGGTTCGTTTTTTTGCACTTTCAAAAAACGCATCAATCACTTTCATATTATCCACGGCATCCTGCAGGGGAGTTGGGACATTCGTTTTGTTCAATATCGCCTGAGAAAATAAATCGCCCTGAATCTTATATTGATCGCACGTATCGAATACAATTTCTTTCATAACATAATCCTTCGTGTGCCATAGTTTGCACGGCTTATTGGAAGGGGCGTTGAAGGGTATTTCAATCTCAATCCATCCCTGCGTGCCGAAAATATTAACACGCTGATACGCATTCAATTGCATCGAGCATGTAAATGTAGCGTTTCGGCCATCGAAATCCAGTATACCGGACGCAAGCCTGTCTATTTTCAACTGCGGGTCATATTCGACAAAACCGATAATCCGACTGGGCTCAAATCCAAAAATGAATCGTGAAAGCGAAATGCAATAACACCCGATATCCAATATACTTCCGCCTCCGAATTGCGGTTTATTACGAATATTTTCAGGATCGTTCTTAAAGAACGAAAATAAAGATTGAATAGTTCTCAGTTCCCCGATTCCACCTTCCGTAACCAACTGTTTTGTTTTTATCCATTGCGGATGATGGCGATACATGAAAGCCTCCATCACCTTCAAGTCAGGGTAATCCTGTACAACCTTCAGCAGCTCCTGTGCTTCGGCCGCGTTAATTCCTATAGGTTTTTCACAAAGGACATGCTTACCCGCCCGTAATGACCTGACAGACCAGTCCACATGCATATGATTGGGCAGCGGATTATATATAGCTTTTATTTCATCGTCAGCTAACAACTCTTCATAGGAGCCGTAAGCTATTGGTATTTTTAATTGTGCGGCCGCTTTTTGCGCCTTGCCGAGATCACGCGATGCGATGGCCCTGATTTCGCAAAACTTACCCTTTTGCATGGCGGGAATTACTTTTTCTGTGCCAATCTTCGCAGTGCTTAAAATGCCCCAGGATACTTTATCCATCCGCAGAATCTTTCAACTTTTCCTGTTCTTTTTCTATGATTTTAGCAACAACTGAGTTGTCGGCGATCCACTGCCAGAGTTTTATTTTATCACCGACTACAACCGCCTTCCATGCCGCCGGGATATGCCAATGATTTTCCTGCCGCAGCGTTCCATCGGTCGTATATGTGCCGGAAGCAGTACCTAACAGGATAACAGTATCACCGGAGATAACATACTCGGGTGCTTCGATTTTGTAATCGGGGAACATCTTAAAATAGCCGGGCCAGCCCTGTTTCATTTGCTCGAGGTCGTCATAGGTAGTACCATCCGAATCGATATAAACGCAATCTTGACTCATCATCTGGCCGATAGCATCAACATCATGCCTATTTATGGCTTCTATAAATTTATTGACAATTTCCTCAATATTCATTTTCTCCTCTTCAACCTCCTCTCAAAAAAAATTTTACATACACATTCAATATATTTCACTGAGCCGGAGGATTACTACTTTCCGGCGATAACGGTGTCATAGTAATAGCATCGGGCTGTACGCCTTTTCCCAATTCAATTCGATCCACAAGCTTGGAAATATTCGAGCCGGCCAGATGAATCCCCTGTGTTTTTTCGCCCTGAAGTCTTATGAAAGTTCCCCCGGTATCCGCGCTACTTATATTCTGCATATCCACTTTCCGGCTGTCAAAGAACGAAAAGACAGGGGATTTTTCAGGTAGTATCCTTACGTTAGTCAATTTTATCTGTTCGGCGTCGGCACAAACAAGACCGTTATCGGCGGAAATCAATACGTTCTCCAGCTCGATTTCTCTGATAGGCATCTCCGGCAGTCCCTGCAGTAATACCGCCCCGGCGGCCCCGCTGCAGGTTATGTTTTTACAATATATTTTCCTGAATTGCGGCGTCCCTTCGTTGACCGGCACAACTTCTCGTTTGGGACTCGAATCCTGCTGCTCGCCTTCTTCCGGGATGGGCGCCTGACCGCCGTAATACATATTGAAGCGAATCGCTTCGGTCGCAATATTCGACATCCGGATATTTTCGATAAATATATTCTCGACGACTCCGCCGCGCCCGCGGGTGCTCTTGAACCGCAAGCCGACATCGGTTCCGATAAACGTGCAGTTGCGGACGAATATATTCTTCACACCGCCGGACATTTCACTGCCGATTACGAATCCGCCATGCCCGTGATAAACAGTGCAATCGGTTATTAGCATATTTTCGCTCGGCTTGCCCCTGCGCCGGCCGTACTCGTCCCTGCCGGACTTCAAACAAATGGCATCGTCGCCCACGTCGAAGCAGCAGTTGGTGACAATCACATTACGGCAGGATTCCAGATCGAGACCGTCGCCGTTTTGCGAATACCAGGGATTCCGAACGTTGATATTTCGCACAATCATATTCTCGCACATTAGCGGATGAATATTCCAGCCGGGAGAATTCTGAAAAGTCGGGCCTTCCAGCAGAACATTCTTACACTGAATCAGCGCGACCATTACCGGGCGAAGATACGAACGCACTGGGGCGTAATCTTCCAGCGTTACATTACCCCTGCGCTGCAGCGAGGCTAAAATCCGCGGCCCATTTAAGGCTTCTTCCGTGGGCCACCACATATCACCCGCCTCGTTCAAAACCCCACCGGATGCAATAAGCTCTTTCCACTGGCGCTCCGTCATTTTGAATTTTTTTACAGGCCGCCACGCCTGTCCCGCACCGTCGATGATCCCCTGACCGGTAACGGCGATATTTTCCAAACCATTCGCATACAGCGGCGACATACACTGGACTCTCGGTCTGCCTTCCCAGGTGGATTGTATCAGAGGATAATCATCGTAATCCTCGCTAAACTGAATCACGGCCCCCTGTTCGAGATGCAAATCCAGATTGCTTTTAAGCTCAATCGCTCCGGTCAGCCAAACACCGGCAGGAACCAGCACGCGCCCGCCGCCGGCTTCGGCGCAGGCTTTGATAGCATCTGCAAAAGCCTTGGTATTTTTCGTATGGCCGTCACCTACTGCTCCATAGTCGATTATATTGAACGTCCTGTCCGCAAACAGCGGCACTTTTATCACTGGCATGCCGGGCAAATTGGTTTGATATTCTGTTTTTGCCGTCTCTGTTCCGTACGGCACGAAACCGTACGTCGACATGCAATAAAAAGTCAGCAAAACAAAAAAAACATTCAAAATACTTAAATACGATTTCTTCCGCTTTTCATTCATCTTAATTATCCTTTGATAATAGCTTATTACTACAAAATTAAACCACATGACACTCGATTCGAAATGTTATGAATGTGGTAATTGTCAGTCCCCTCTGATAACAAAACCGAGAACTATTTCCCACTTTCGGCGATTTCGCGCGAACGTCTCAGGCAAGCGACAACCATCATGGCAATTAATATACCGGCCAGGCCGATTGCCAAAGACCAGTTTACTCTAATAATCAACAGGCCAAGCAAAACCAATCCAATCAATTTCGAGATTTTTTCCGGCTCCAGAGTCAGCGGCCCCGCCGCCATAAGCGATATGACACTGAAAACTATAGTTGTCAGGCCAAGCAAACGAAGAAACCAGCTCCAGGCAATCTCAAAAAAAGCCGAGGCCTTGATTTGCAGAGCAAGCGCCAAAAAAAGCGATAGCACAATCAACAGTACAAAAACAATACTTGCGGTGATTAAGAAACGCCCTACCTGACTTTTTTGCATTTGATTCTCCTTAAAAAACAAAACGTTATGACCATCGCAATTAGTATTAACACAGACCGGCACATTCGAGGATTATAACATCAGATTTGCCTATTGTCATGTCGGAACAGCAGATACGGCTCCCTTTTATAAATTACTTCCCGCTCAAAAACAAATCCGGTCTTTCCCAGAACACGCTGCGACGCAAAATTATCCGGATGTGTGACGCAAGCCATGTCGGATAAACCCAAATCCGACAACCCTATCCTCACAACAGCCTCGGCGAATTCCGTCGCAAAACCTCTATTCCAGAACTCAGGCAACAAGCCGTACGCCACTTCGACCTCATCCCTGCCGCCCAAGACTGCATTTCGCAGTCCGCCTCGGCCGATTAAATCGCCCGTGGAATTTTCCCGAAGTACCCATATTCCATATCCGAATCTATCCCAGTGAGACAGATTCTGCTCCATATAATCCTGTGTCTGCTCACGAGAGCGTATGCCGCCGAGATAGTCCATTACCCGCTGCTCCTGATGCATTTGATAAATGAATTCCGTGTGTTTCTGCTGCAATCGTTCCGCTAAAAGCCTTCCGGTACTAAAACTTTCCAGACTACTCATACAGGCATTATCCTAATTGCGGCGATTTCTCATCCGGAGCCGAAACGTATGGATTTGCTCATAGTCCTGTCCTACGGCAACCATAACGGCGCCGGTACTGAGATTATAAACGACAGACCATGTGGTATTACTTAGTTTCACGCTCTGAAGCAATTTCATAGCCTCATCCTGGGTCAATTGTCCTTCTGCTTGGCCAAGTTGTTCAGAAGCCAAATCAAATCTCCAGCATTTGGATTCAGCCGATTCCGTCGAGGCTTGTGAAATAAGGAAGTTGGTTGAAACCTGCCACGGCTTATCATTGCGAACTAAAACCATCCTGCCGTCCACATACTCGACTACAACGGAATTGCCCGAAACATCGGCGATATGAATATGGCAATAAATCACCGGGAAGTTGGGATTATATTTTTGAATCAGAGCAATCGCCTCATTGACGTCTCTGGCATGATCCAAGACGGCGCGCATTAACTGGTTGGAAATCAGCGTCGGTTTGTTCGGATCATACGGCAGTTTTTTTATCGGCACGGCGTTTTGACTGACCGCAACACCCCATTCGTTCATGCCGTCCATTACAGCATAGGGCGTCCCCAACAAATTGAGTCTCTTTTTCCAGGGAATTTCCTGCATCCCTTCAAGCCCATAATAATAAAGGTCCACCATTGAGACCGAGGAATATCCGCCGGGCGGATCAGTGAAGAGTAATAAACTCGAGCGATGCTGCCAGTCGAAATTCCTGCCGAAGACGGCGTTATTTTCGTTATTCAATGCCGCAAAGCTTGTGCATGCATCGGGATTCACGGCCTTGTAAAACTTCTTAAAGAGCGGCCAATCAATCCCGTGCTCCGAAAACCAGTCGAAGAAATAAGTCCCGTGATATCGCATAACAAAAAGCGGATAATCATCCACCCGCTCCAATGACGCCATCGTTCTGACAGGGCCGTACAAAATTGCGCCCAGGCCTATCACAAGAGCAAGCAGGCAAACAAGTACAAGTCGTTTAACGAGTTTTCGCCGTTTCTTCTTTTGTTTTACTTTTTGCTGCGTTTCCGCTTTGTCGTTCTGCATGTTTATATCCGCCGTTTATTTTCCATCGCTTTCTAAATATGAACGAAGTTCAGACAATCATCCACATAAGACTAACAATTATTCTTTCAGTCCTCAAGAATATCCTGGATATTAACGAATAAAATGTTTATCCTAAGAAGGCTGTTTTTTGCCGCTATTTAACATAATAAACCGGCATAAACTATGATAATAAATAGGATTCAACCAAATGAAGATATCACCAAAAACCGACACCAAGGTAGAATCGCTCGTAAATCTGCTGAAAAAATCGCAGTCCGTCCTGATTGTGATGCAGGATAATCCCGATCCCGATTCAATCGCCGCGGCTCTCGGCCTTCGGAAAATCGCCAACAGCCAGACGGAAGCTCAGTGCACAATCGCTTACGGCGGCTCTATCAGCAGAGCGGAAAACAAAGCTTTAGTGAAATACCTTAGCGTCAATATTCGCCCTTTCAATGAAATAAACCTGACACGATTCGACCTGATATGTATGGTGGACACACAACCCGAAACAGGTAATAACTCTTTACCCGAAGATTTTGTTCCGGATATAGTGATAGACCATCACCCGATACGCCCGGCGACGCGGCAATGTATTTTTACCGATATAAGGCGGAATTACGGAGCGACAAGCACGATACTTTGCGAATATCTCAAGCATCTCGAAACAAACGTCGATACGCAACTTGCCACGGCGCTGTTTTACGGCATTCGTTCCGACACCCAGGATCTCGGAAGAGAAACCATCAAAGCGGACATGGACGCCATTTATTTCCTGTATCCCCTGGCCAATAAGCGAATGCTCAGCCAAATCCAGCGGGGAAGCTTCGACCGCGAATACTTTCAGCTTATGGCCGTAGCGTTGAAAAACGCCCGCGTTTATCAAAACAATGTTATTATCACGAGCCTCGGAAAAGTGAATAACACTGATATGATAGGCGAAGTCGCAGACCTGCTTTTGCGTGACGATAATGCTAACTGCACTATCTGCTATGGTTTCAACGACCAGATAATACGGATATCCGTCAGAACTTCCGATGAAAAACTTGAAGCAGACAAGATAATCCAAAGCATCGTCGGCAAAAACGGGACCGGTGGAGGCCATAAAACTTATTCCGGCGGACAGGTTCCACTGAACGAATTATCGAAATCGGCAACGGAGCAGCTCGAACAGCAACTCTATAAAAAATTCCTCAAGACGCTCAATCTGCCGGAACACCCTTACACAAAGCTCATCCAGATTTGAGAAACATTCGCTTCAATAAGTGTTTTTTACCCGAAGCTTACAAACCGGGAATGAGGTTGTCCGAGTCGAACGAATCTTCGTTGACATACTCGTCGATTTCCACTTCGTGGATACCCCAGTATTCCAGAGCGTTTTTAAGCTGGTATTCCATCATTGAGCCGGCCTTTTTGCGAATGAACCAGAAAAAGATAAAGAACGGCCAGAAGATGGGAATAATCGCGAACGGTACCAGAAGCCAGCCGAAGCCTTTCAGGAAAGACTTGCCCATCCTGACCTGACGTGCCGCGTCACGCAGGTAAATCAGACGCCGGCGTCTTTGCTCAGTCTGTGTCAGGCCGGCAATCGTCGCGTCAAATTCCGCAAGCTCTTTTATATCCAGCGGATTTCGTTGATAACCACGAAAGTGATGAGTATGTTCCATCATTCAATTCCAGCTTTAATTCTTAATTTGTCTATAAATATATACACACAAGATGGTAAAACATCAATAAAAAAGTAAGCAAAATCACTTGACTATTCAGTTATCTCACTGATAGAATCATGATGTTATTGCGAGTTTTCAGGGACTGGGTGTCAGGGAAGAATATCCAATACTTTTTATGCTTACAAAAACAAGTAATAGGCCATAATGCGTATAAATAGTTATAATATATAATAACTTGTTGGAAGTATTTATAGTCATTTAACAATTTTAGTTTACGCCGTTTTAATAATCTTTTGCCGCAGCTAATAAGATGGGATTAGAAAACAATGAGTAAATTCTTTAACACCCTATTACATCAAATAATACAGGTACACCATAACAGACAAAAGCGATTAGGACGTAACAATTGCTGTATATTTAAGCCGACATGCAGCCAGTATTTTCTTCAAGCGGTTGAAAAATACGGTTTAATAAAAGGTTTGTCTTTAAGTATAAAAAGAATTAGAAAATGCCATCCAAACCTGAACAAAGGAGGTTTTGATCCTGTCCCTTAAAATAGGAGAAAGAATATGCCAATAGACCCTGAAGTCAGAAAAACACTTGATCTGCGACTCGCACAAGGCGAAATAAGTAAAGAAGAATACAAGGAAATAATAAAGACACTTCAAACTAACAATGTTATTGAAGGAAAGCCCATTGTACCAAAACCTGCTAAATATGAAACAGATAATTATCACAATGATACGAGTTATAACGTAAATCGAGCTCAAGAGGTAAGCGCAGGAGTAAAAAA
Source organism: Sedimentisphaerales bacterium (assembly GCA_016933295.1). Taxonomy (GTDB): domain Bacteria; phylum Planctomycetota; class Phycisphaerae; order Sedimentisphaerales; family Anaerobacaceae; genus JAFGPS01. The sequence goes on from JAFGBG010000202.1 coordinate 21,368, forward strand.
CGCCATTGCATCAACAAAAAGTTACGTAGGCCCTGCTTTTCTTGCCTGGATTCTTTATTATATAGGTTTTTACATTATTGGATTAATAGTAAATATTTGTTATTTGAGCTCAGCAAATCGTATTAGAAGAGAAACTGGTATAAGTCCGAGCGGAAAAGGCTGCCTTCAATTTTTACTATTTGTCCATTTCTGGATTCCTCTAATAATAATTCTCATTCTGATATTTGTCTGCACACAAATGGGATTTCATATGTCTGACTTCTTGAGAGATATTGAGAGATTTTTTGAGAATTTACTTTGATATTTTATTACACTTTATAAATGAGAAATTTTCAAATTAAAAAATAATGAACCGAAAAATGATTTGATAGCTTCTAAAAAAGTCCCTTTTCATTACCTATTCAGGAGCTAATAATGGCTCTTGCTTTTTCAAGATGGTCGAGCAGATAATCTTTTTCCGGGCCGCCTAAATGCTCCCACGGCAGGATTTCTTCGGCGGCGAATTCCCGCTGTGCAAGTTCATCCACATCGAGTCCGAACTTCCCGAACGCATGCCTCCAAATATCGAAGTCGAAACATTCGTCCCACAAATCGAATCTCGCTCCGGCTTGCCATGCCGCTTCGATAACGTCACTCAAACGTCCGTCGCCCCTACCGATGGCCGATTCCAGCACACTGCGATTTATATCGTGAAACTTGAACTGCAAAAACTTCGCCCTAAGGCTGTACTTTTCATCCAGGATGATTTTCCTGGCCTGCTCGAAATATTCTTTCGGTTTTTGCCCGAGCCAACCGAACGGCGTGTGCGGCTTGGGGACAAACCAGTTAACGGCAACGTTAATCTGGCCGGTTTTATTATCTATTTTCTTTCGCAGTTTCGCCAATTCGTACGAGAGCTGCACAATCCGCCTGACATCGTCCAGAGTCTCGCCGGGCAGACCGACCATAAAGTAGAGCTTGAATTTTTGCCATCCGGCGCGATATGCCGCTTCGACGGCGGCGAATAAATCTTCGTCCTTCAACGGCTTGTTGACAATCCGCCGCAGCTTCTCACTGGCTGCTTCGACGGCGATTGTCAGGCCGCCCTTGCGTACCGACGTCACCAATTCCGGCAGTAATTTCAACTGCCTGTCCACGCGCAGGCTCGGCAGAGATATACCGACGTGCCTGTTGTGAAAATATTCGTGCAGGCCGGCGACCAATTCTTCGAGGTCAGGATAATCGGCGCTCGATAAACTCAACAGACTAACCGTATCGTATCCCGTCGAATGATAGCAGGCTTTTGCGATTTCGAGAATCCGCCCGACGCTGCGATAGCGAATGGGCCTGCGGCAAAAACTTGCCTGGCAAAACCGGCATCTGCCGGGGCAGCCTCGCATAATCTCGACACTTACCCGCTCGTGCACCGCCTGAACGAACGGCACTATCGGAGCTGTCGGAACATGCGCATCTTCAAAATCCTCGACGACAGCATTATGTCGCCGCGTCTTGGAACCAACAGAAGGGACATAGGCCCAGTCAAACTTCTCCGCGATTTCGGCGAGAATTTCTTTTTTAGCGGCGCCGGCAATTTTTGCCGCCTTTAACAAATCAGTAAGCTCAACAACCGCCTCCTCGCCTTCGCCCAGCACGAACAAATCGAAAAAAACCGCCATTGGCTCGCAGCAATTTGCCATCCCCCCGCCGCCTATAACCAGCGGAGCATCCTCATCTCTGTCACGGCTGCGGATTTTTATGCCGCCCAAATCGAGCATATTCAGAACGTTGGTATAACAAAGCTCGTTGGTCAGACTGAAACCCACGACATCGAAGCTGCTCAGTGACACCCTGTTTTCCAGGGAGAACAGCGGGATATTTTTTTCACGGAGGACCTTTTCCGCATCCGGCCATGGGGCGAAAACCCGCTCTGCGGCAACGCCTTCGGTAATATTGAGACAATCATACAAAATCCCCAGCCCGGTATGAGACATTGCCACTTCATAAACATCCGGAAAGCACAATGCAACCGTCAGTTCGCACTGCGGCAGGTCTTTTTTTATCTGATTTGTCTCGCCGCCGATATACCTTCCCGGCCTGCGTACAAACGGCAGAAATTCCCTCTCAACCTTCTGATTCAATGATATTACTTCTTTTTTACTCATTATAGTATTATAACCGCTTTATCGGATATTTTCTATTGATTGCCGGCCAATTTTAGATTATCAAATTCTCTCTGAAAGGCTTTTATGAATACGAAAATAAAATTAATTGCTATCATAGTTATCACCCTTTTATTAGTTGCGGCATTCTATACCTCCACAATAATGATACTCATGGCGAGGTCTGAAAAACGGCAGGTCGAGCTTGAAAGCAGCTATCGGCTGGTTATGGGAACGTTCGCCCGAGTCGTGGTCGTGGCAAAAGACACCAAAACCGCTGAAAAATGCGTCGAGGCGGCTTTTGCCGAAATATATAACGTTGACAATCTGATGAGCGATTATAAAAGCGATTCGGAAATAGGAATTGTCAATAAAAACGCCGCAGACCACGCCGTCGAGGTCGGCGAATCAACATTCGGGCTTCTGCAAAAAAGTGTCGAGTTCAGCAAACTTACCGAAGGAGCATTCGATATTACGGTCGGGCCTTTGGTGGATTTGTTTCATGCCGCTCAGGAAAACAAGATTGCACCGGACAAGGAGCAAATCGATAAAGCCAAATCCAGAGTCGGTTTCGAGAAACTCATTCTCGATCCGAACAACAGGACGGTAAAATTTGCCGTCGAAGGTATGCGGTTGGATTTGGGTGGAATCGCGAAAGGTTACGCCATCGACAAAGCAATTGAGGCTGCTCACAAAACCGGTGCCATCGGGGCAATGGTCGATATCGGAGGAGACATCCGATGCTTCGGCAAACCGGCAAAAGGCAAAAACTACTGGTTAGTCGGCCTGCAGAATCCCGATTTAACCGAAGAAGCAACCGGTCTCGACCTCGTGCTGAGATTAAAGATAAAAGAGGGAGCAATCACCACCAGCGGCGATTACCAGCAATTCGTCATCATCGACGGCAAACAATACAGTCACATAATAGACCGCCGAACCGGCACAAGCTCCGACAGTCTCTCAAGCGTGACAATTATCGCAGATAACGCAACCGACGCAGACGCCCTGGCGACGGCAGTAAGTGTAATGGGGGCAGAAAAAGGCCTCGCCTTAATCGAGAAACTCCCGGAAACCGAAGCGATATTGATACCTTCTGAAAAAAAATGCCAATCCATTTGCAGCAGCAACGCCGACAAGTATCTTGTTAATGATAAGAAATAAAAAAGACAACGAACGATTTTCTTATTCTTTCTTCGCTGTGGCGGCTTTTTTGGCGGGTTGTGACGGTTCGGGGGCGGATTTACCGCGATAGATAATGACTTTTGTCGGGCATTTATTCATAGCTGCCTCAGTCTGTTCGTTAGGCTGATACTTCGTATAATCCAGCCGGGCCAGATTATCCTCGACAATAAAAATATCGGTCTGCTTGGCACATAATCCGCAGCCGATACATCCGACTGTGCAACAAGCTCGGGTGCTTTTACCCGTCTCCTTGCTGCTGCATGCAACCGTCATCATATTTTCATGACCGAACGGAACCATCTCAATCAGGTTGCGGGGACATGCCTTCGAGCAGGCGGTGCAACCGGTACATTTTTTATAATCAACCGTGGCCAGGCCGTCGATAATATGCAGGGCATCGAACTTACATGCCGCAACGCAGTCGCCGTACCCGAGACATCCGAACG
>JAFGBG010000203.1 GCA_016933295.1 Sedimentisphaerales bacterium
AGTTCCGGCAAATTCTGGTTGGTCGCGCTGATAATTCGGACATCCACTAAGATCGGTTTATTCGAGCCTACCGGCACAACGATACCATCTTCTATTACACGCAACAGCTTCGCCTGAGAACTCGGCGCCATATCACCAATCTCATCCAGGAACAACGTCCCTTTGTCGGCTACCTCGAACAAACCCTTTCTGTCATTTGCCGCACCGGTAAAGGCCCCCTTTGCATGACCAAATAATTCACTCTCAAGCAATGTTTCGGTAAGACCGGCACAATTCACAGGCCTGAAAGGTTTGTCCCATCGCCGCGAATTTTGATGAATGGCATGCGCAAGCAGTTCCTTACCCGTACCGGATTCTCCTTCAATAAAAATGGATATATTGGTCGGCGCGACGCGCCGAAGAACTTCAAAAATACCCTCCATCGCCGGATTACTACCGCGTACACCCTCGAATACAAAGTCTCCCGTACCGGAATCCTGTTTTTTTAGCCTGGCCGTTTGAGCAGAAGTTGCCTTTTGACCGGCCTGTACCACAAGAGAACGAAGCTGACCTATATCGATCGGCTTAACAAGATAATCAAATGCTCCGAGTTTGATGGCTTCCTTACATGTATCAATGGTAGCGTAAGCGGTTATTAGAATTACTTCAGCCTTGTCGTTATGCTTTTTTGTCTCCTTGAGAATATTTAATCCGTCAATTTCACCTTCCAACTTCAAATCAGTCACAACAACATCGATATCTTCACTGCGGATTATCTCAAGAGCATCTTTGCCGCTGTAAACGGCAATAGCTTTCGTGGATAATTTTTCGAGAGCCTCGGCGATCCCGTCGGCATGGTCACGTTCATCATCGACAACCAGTATTATACCCGATTTATTGCTCAAAACGGCACCTCATTAAACCTTCATAGGCAATTTAACAGTAAACGAGGTTCCTTTTCCAGGAACACTATCAACTCCAATCGTTCCGCCGTGTGAGTCAATTATCTTTTTGGCCGTCGGCAATCCAAGCCCTCTGCCATGTGGGCGTGAAGAAAAGTAAGCATCAAAAATATGCGGCAATTTTTCGGGGGCTATACCACAACCGGTATCACTAATTTGAATAACAGCATTATTTCCCTCCCGAGAAGTTCTTACTATTAATTCCCCGCCTTCGCTCATAGCCTGCTGAGCATTTATAAACAGATTTAATATCACCTGCTTTAACATATCCGCGTCAAGCCTGCAAATAAGCGACTTATCATATAAGCTCTGGCGAATAGTAACCGAGGAACTATATGCCTGCGGCGTATAGAAATCAATCATATCGCTTATAAGCTCATTAACATCAACACTCGCCAATCTCAATTCTTCTCTATCAAGATATCGCAGGAAACTATCAAGAATTTGTTCCAGCCTGTCTGTTTCTTTTTGTATAATCGCTATCTTTCTAATCGCCCTTGTGAATCTATGACTCGCCGTGGTTTGATTTGCAGAAACGGATTCGGTGGAACTTAAATCACTCAAGTCTTCGCTGATGAGCTTCAAATTGACTTTAATAGTAGAAAGAGGGTTTTTAATCTCATGAGCAAGCTGTCCGGTCAACTTGCTTAAAACCTCAAGTTGTTCAAGATTGTCTCTTTTGCTTTTTTGAATTTTATCCGGCATTGGAACCTCGCTATACCGGCTTTGATTAGCACAGCAGGAACTTAAAACAACAATTCGATAATCGGTGCGATGATCAGTTATGCAATAACAAAACCGACTGTATAACGCAGTACTTATTTTTCCGCCGCTTTTTCTTTTTTATTCATTTCGGCAAGCGCGGCTTTACGAGAAAGTTTAAGTCTGCCCTGGTCGTCGATCGACAGCAGTTTCACAGATATCAAGTCACCAACTTTGCATACATCATCAACATTTTTGACATAACCGTCACTCATTTCGCTGATATGGCAAAGTCCCTCAATGCCGGGTATAATCTCCACAAACGCACCGAAATCCTTCAAAGAAACCACCTTGGAATCCTTATATATTCGCCCGACTTTGGGCGGCTGTGTAAGCGTTTCGATAATGTCTCTGGCCTTTAAGTGACCGTCTCCGCCGAGACAACTTATATATATGGTCCCATCTTCTTCAACCTCAATCGTCGTATCCGTTTGCTCCTGAATACTCTTGATCATTTTGCCGCCGGGGCCGATTACTTTACCTATAAATTCCGGATCAATCTCTATACTAACCAGTTTAGGAGCATACACACTTAATTCAGCTCTCGGCTTGCTGATAGCCTCGGCCATTTTATTAAGAATATTCATACGTGCAACTTTTGCCCGCCCCAATGCCTCGACCATAATGTTATGCGCAAGTCCTTCGGCTTTAATATCGAGTTGTATCGCCGTTATCCCCTCAGAGGTACCAGCAACCTTGAAATCCATAAGGCCATAATGGTCTTCCTCACCTATAATATCCGTCAATAACTCGTAACGACCGTTCTGGTCTCCAATCAAACCGATTGAAATACCGGCGACGGGTCTCAATATTGGAACACCGGCATCCATAAGAGCCAGTGTCCCGCCGCAAACCGACGCCATCGAACTGGAACCGTTCGACTCGGTAATATCTGAAACAATCCTGATAGTATAAGCAAATTCATCATCTGCCGGCCTTACCGCCTCCAATGCCTTTTCAGCCAGTGCCCCATGACCGATTTCTCTTCTGCCCGGCCCGCGGATAGGCCGCACCTCGCCGACCGAAAACGGCGGAAAATTATAATGGAGGGTAAAACTCTGTGCGTATTCATCCAGTAAACCATCAATAATTTGTGCATCACGTATGGTGCCAAGAGTTACACTGACCAATGCCTGTGTTTCACCACGGGTAAATAAAGCCGAGCCGTGGGTTCTGGGTAAAATCCCCACCTCACAGGAAATAGGACGCACTTCGTCATAACCTCTGCCATCGGACCTTTTGCCTTCAAGAAGGAGCTTTTCAGTAACCTTACCTTCAATGTCGTCGAGTATTCTCTTGACACTCGCTTTATTAATTCCGTCCTCTCTATTTTCTTCATCGCCATCAGTTTCTTCTAAAACCGGTCGATTTTCATCGGGGCAGTATTCATTACATATCTGTTCGAAAAGTTTTTGCACAGAAATTTTCCGCTCCTGCTTGTCGGGAATTTGTTTGAGTTCGTAAAGCTCACCTTCAATCTGAGACTCAATCTTCGAATAGAGCTGTTCATCTATCTCAAAAAGAGGAATTTCTTTCTCGACTCCGGCTTTCTCGCGAAGTTCCTCAATCATTTCACAAACCTGAACTACTGCTTCCTGAGCTTTAAAAATAGCATCGGCAATAACCTTCTCCGGCAATTCTTTCGCCCCGACCTCAATCATATTCATCGCTTCTTTACGACCGCCAAGAAGCAAATTCAAGTCTCCTTCGGCAAGCTGTTTATGTGTCGGATTAATTACAAATTCTCCGTTTACTCTGCCCAGTCGGCAGGCCCCGATAGGTCCTAAGAAAGGTATTTTACTTATTGTTAGTGCCGCACTGGCACCGATCATGGCCAGAATATCAGGGTCATTTTCGCGGTCGGCACTTAAAACATTCGCCATAATCTGCACTTCCTGAAAATAACCTTTGGGAAATAACGGGCGAATCGGCCGGTCGATTTGTCTTGCAGTGAGGATTTCCTTTGTACTTGGCCTTCCCTCACGCTTAATAAAGCCGCCGGGGAATTTCCCTGCAGCACTTTGCTTTTCACGATAATCAACACTTAACGGGAAAAAATCCACTTCCTCAAACCTGGGAGGTGCAGTAACCGCCGCTACAAGAACAACAGTCTCGCCGTATTGAACTACGACCGCACCGTCCGCCTGCTTGGCGATTTTACCGGTTTCTATGGATAAGATTCTTCCCCCGATTTGTCTTTCTACTCTGGAAACTTCAAACATAAATTACCTCACTGGCAAATGTATTTCTGCCATATACACACAACTCGAAGAACTGCGGCATATTCCTGTTCTGAATTTCTGTCATTTTCTTAAACCAAGTCGGGAAATTATTTCCTTATATCTTTTGGCATCTTTTTTATTCACATATTTCAGCAATGCCGACCTGTTCCCGACCATTTTCAACAAACCGCGCCTTGAGGAGTGGTCTTTGCGGTGAATTTTGAGATGTTCGGTAAGATCGTTAATTCTTTTGGTCAATAGTGCTATCTGAACCTCGGGTGAACCTGTATCACCTTCATGCACCTCAAAATCACCGACAATTTTCTCTTTTTCCTGCTTCGTTAGCATCTTTCTTTCTATTCCTTTCAAACATCTAATTTGCGTAATTATCTAAAATGTCATAAATTACAAAACCCGCATAATAATATGCCAATCTTTGATATGCAAGTGTTTTCTGCCGACGGATTAAAAAGAGATTTTTTTTATTTTTAGGCGGATTTATCAGGCCCCTTTTGTTCGAGGTATGCCTTTAATATCTCGGCAGCAGCCACAGCATCAAGCCTTTGAGCGACACGATTTCTTGGTAAACCGGCCGAAAAAAGCTCTTCTTCTGCCGCAAAACTGCTAAGACGCTCATCTTGAAGGTGAACAGAGATATGCAGACTGTTTCTCAGTTTTTCGGCGAATTTTAACACTAATTTAGCCTGAGGCCCCTGAGAATCGTCCATATTTAACGGTAAACCAAGTACAATAGCTCCAATTTGCTCACGTTTGACCACTTCAGAGATTTTCCTGAGCAGATCTTTGCCTGTTCGAATAACAGCTAACGGTGAAACTATAGTCTCGGTAGGATCACATATCGCCAATCCAATCCGTTTTGAACCATAATCTACTGCCAGATATCTCATTTTTTAACTTTTTGCCGCTTATTCGTGCATTAATTAAAGAAATTTTTCGCCGGAACGTTGTTCGACCAATTCAAGCAGCTCTTTCAGCCTGTGGGCCTGATTAAGAGGACATACCAGAGTAGCATCCGGGCTATGAGCCACAACCATATTATCAAGCCCGATAGCGGCAATAAGATGCCCCTCGTCCTCGGTAACAATAATACTATTCCGGCAATCAAGCAATTCACTTACTCCGGCAACAACAATATTGCGAGCATCATCAGAGGTAATAATATCTGCGAGAGCCGCAAACGAACCCATATCGAGCCACTGGCAATCCAGCTTGATAGCATAAACTTTTTCAGCCTTTTCCATAACGGCATAATCTATGCTTATTTTGGGCATTTTTACAAACCACTCAGCCAGTACCTGCTGTTGGTTGGGACTGTCCCAGGCCGCCTGGATTTTAGCTAAAGGCTCGGATGATTCAGGTAGAAATTTTGCCAGGTTATTTAATATTGTCTTAGCTTTCCATACAAACATACCGGAATTCCAGAAATATCTGCCGGTATCAATATACTCCTTCGCCCTTTCTTCGTCCGGCTTCTCCCTGAAAGCTTCCACTGAATAAATTTTATTATCACAGCCGGGATATTTCTGAGCATCGACACATTTAATATAGCCGAGTAAAGTGCTGGCAAAAGTCGGCTGGATGCCGAAAGTAATCATATTCTCAGGATTGTTCTTAACAAAAACTAAAGCATCTCGAATCGCCTGCTGAATTACTTCGGCGGGTTTTATTATCTGATCGGCGGTAACCACAGCTATTGTTGCATCGGGATCATATTTGGCCAATATTGTCGAAACCAGTCCGATAGCACCGGCGGTATCACGAACAGCCGGTTCGGCAATCACGTTGTCATAGGGCAATTCGGTGAGATTTTCACGAACTATATCCACATAACCGGCATTCGTCATAACGATAATATTTCTGGCATCGAAAATGGGCCTTAGACGCTCGAAACACCTACAAAGAAGAGTTTCGCCGTCTAAAAGCTTTAAGACCTGCTTGGGACGTTTTTCACGGCTCAACGGCCATAACCTTTTCCCGGAACCACCAGCCATTATTACTGCATAATCCATTTACGCACCTCGCTCACCGTAATTTTGAGCTAAAGTAAATCATATCAAATAGTTACTATCTACTTCGCTGAGAGACTGAATTTGCCGGGCTAAATCTTCCTGGTCGGACTTGCCCATCAGGGCAAATGTTGCCTCCTTGCCTAACTCGACCGCCGGCTGGTCGTAAGGATTTATATCAAATAATGCCCCGGCCAAAGATGTTGTCACCTCATAAAGATAGATAAATTGACCTACGCTATAAGCATCAACTTTATCGAAAATAATCGTAAGACATGGACGTTTGCTCTCAAGAAGCGCATATTCAGTGGCCTTCTTTTCGCTGTTCAGCAACATACCCATTTTTTTACCGGCAAGAAAATTAAGCTCCGGGGCACAATCAGGTGCAGTACCTATATTTATATCTTTGTCGAAATTTTGAACTTCAAGAAAAGTGAAAAGTTTATCGTTAGGCCCCTCTCGATATAATTGCACCTGGCTGTGCTGATCGGTAGTACCGAGAGCTTTAACTGGTGTAGGGCCGATAAATACCTCATTTCCGACCTTATTCTCCTTTTTTCCGAGGCTTTCTGCCCATAGCTGCCGATACCAATCGGCCAAATCCCTCAGAGCATAGCTATAAGGCATCATAACAGAGATTTTTTTGCCCGTGTTATAGAAGTGAAAATTTATCGCCGCATTAATAGCTGCAGGATTTTTATAAAAATCTTCACCGCTAACTCTTCTATCCATATCACGTGCGCCCGCCAAGAGCGAATCTATATCAATACCACACATCGCGGCACTAAATAAACCTACACCGCTTAAAACACTGAATCTCCCCCCGACTCCGTCCGGGACTTCGAGGCACTGCAAATTCAAATCATCTGCAATCTTTCGAAGTGTCCCCTCTTTTGGATCGGTAGTTGCTACTATATGCCCTCGCAGACTTTCGCGACCGAGCTTATCAATTAACAATTTGCGGATAATCATAAATTGAGCCGCAGTTTCGGAAGTTCTGCCGGACTTGCTTACGACGTTAAAAACAGTCTTTTCAAGTTTTGGACCAAGCCATTCCAAAAACGAAATAAATTGCGGCGGATCGACGTTATCAAATACAAAAAGGCGAGGGCCGCTCCTTTGATTCTCGTCGATATTATACATATAAGGATTCAGTGCGGTTTGTAAAGCGATATTGCCAAGAGCAGAGCCGCCAATTCCCAATACAACGAGATTTTCAAAATCGCCGTCAATCCGGGCAACCAATTCTTTAACTTGTTGAGATATTTTCGTATTGAAAGGAAGGTCTCGATAGGGAATCCTGCCGCTTCTTCGTTCTTCGTTCAGTTTCGATATCAGCGGCGATGTCTTTCCGGCAAGTTCCTGTAACCGCTCGGGTGATATGCCATGCTCCCCGCCAACAACTTCAGTTGTTACGTTCTTATAATACAATCGAATTTCTGAATCACTCACATCAAAATCCTTTTACAAACATAATCCCAAATAAAACTTCAGTTCACAGATCTATTTTCGACAGGTTGGCATATTGTACCATCAACGACTTTGTCATCCCAGAGTTAAATTTGACAACAATAACACTGTTCTGACCCATATCAATATACTTCTGAACCCTGCCGAGTCCGAAGGTTTTGTGCCGGACTAATTGCCCAAGTTCAAAACAAGGCATATCCTCACAATCAACGTCGTCGTTATCATCATAATCTATGTTATCCTCTGATTGTTCGTCAATACCAGACAGCAGCTCTAAAAGAAATCGCGACGGGATTGTTCGCAGCAATTGCCCCCTCACGGTACGGTATCTGGAATAACTTATATGAAGGCCCGACTTGGCGCGGGTTATCCCGACAAAAAGAAGCCTGCGTTCCTCTTCAAGCTCATCTTCATCCTCAGAGGCGTTAGTTCTTTCGTGCGGCAGTAAACCTTCCTCAATACCGACGATAAAGACATTCTCAAATTCAAGACCTTTCGCCGCATGAAGTGTCATCAATGAAACACTCTCGCTGGAAGCATCGTACGCATCGGTATCGCTAAAAAGCGATATCTGTTGTATGTAATCAAGCAGAGACGGCTCTTCGGCATTCTGGTCATATTGTGTGGCTGCATTAATCAGCTCACCAACATTTTCCAGGTCATTCTGTCCTTCGGGACCGGCGGCTTGAAGAGACTGGGCCAGGCCCGATTCATTAAAAACACGCTCGCTAAGTTGCGCAACCGGCCCTGACATGTCTTTTCTAAATTTTTCGATCATACTTACAAAAACCAGGATTTTCGCTTTTGCCGCTTTGGAAAGAGCTTCAATATTTTCAACTTTTTTCAATGCCTCATAAAATGACACTTTGTGTCGGGCGGCGTAATTCTGGACTTTTTCTATAGTCACCTTTCCTATGCCGCGAGCGGGTATATTTATAATTCGCAGCAAAGCAATCTCATCGTCCGGATTAACAAGAATTTTCAGATACGCAAGCAAATCGCGAATTTCTCTTCTCCGATAAAATTCTATGCCGCGAACAATCTGATATGATATCTGATTATGAAGAAGTGCCTCCTCAAGCACACGGCTCATTGCATTAACACGATAGAAAACTGCAATATCTTTGAGCGAGGCGCCCTGCTTAGCCAACTCATTAATCTGTTGGGCAACTGCCTGAGCTTCGCGGATCTCATCTTCACAGGCTGTGATACTTACATCCCTTGAAGCCGGTTTCGTCGGTACAAGTTTCTTCTGCTTCCGATTGCGATTATATGCTATTAAAGCATCGGCTTCGGCGAGGATATTTGCCGCGCTGCGAAAGTTCTCCTCGAGTTTAACAACAGTCGCATCCGGCCAATCATGTTCGAAAGCCAATATATTGCGGATATCCGCTCCTCGCCAACGATAAATAGACTGGTCGGGATCACCGGTAGCACAAATATTATTATGCCTCGAAACAAGAGCCTTGGCGATTCTGTATTGAGCGTGATTGGTATCTTGGTACTCATCAATGAGCAGAAATTTGAAACGTTCATTAAGCTCGTCACAAACATCCGGGCAATCTTCGAGCAAAAAGGCTGTTTTCATCAGCAAGTCGTCGAAGTCCAGACCGTTTCGTTCACCCAGAATATTCTGATAGGCCAGATATATTTCAGACAGCCTTGTTGTGAAAAAATCTTCCGCCTCGTTGCGGAAGGATTCCGCATCTATTAATTTGTTTTTAAGGGTGGAAACAGCGCCAAGCATCCGGGCCGGGGAGAAATTCCCCGCATCAAGCCGACAATCTTTAACCGCCTGTTTCATACACCTGATTTGATCTGATTCATCGTAAATACTGAAGTTTGGTTTAATCTCGGCCTGGCTCGCATATCGGCGAAGAATTCTGACGCATAAAGAGTGGAAAGTGCTGATATGAGCACCCCCTGACGCCCCGAGCGTAAAAGCTCTTTGCCGCATTTCCTCGGCGGCCTTATTCGTAAAGGTTATCGCGCAAATATTATACGGGCGAACGCCTGCTTCTATCAGTGCTGCTATTCGATGAGTAATGACACGAGTTTTGCCGCTGCCCGGCCCCGCAATAACAAGCAGAGGCCCCTCCTTATGACAAACAGCTTTTCTTTGAGAAGGTGTTAATTGTTGCAGGATTTCATCCATAAAACATACCGACCGTCCCGCACCGGTCGGGCATAAATTACGCTCATTGAGTGCCGGATCATTTTGGTTGTTCCGTCTTCTTTATCTTGTTCTCTTCGGCCATCAACTGCTCCCAAAGAGCGGGTCTTTCGATCCTTATTCGATTAACCAGAGCTTGCCTAATATATTCAGGATATAACTCATTATAACGAAAATAAACCAACGCCCAGTATCTTAACACATTAAGCTCCGGCAGGTCAATCCTGTATTCTTGATCGTGGCCCTTCTGGTAATAGTTATAAAGATTTTTTGCCATATTCTCATAGTTAAATGCAGCATCATCATCGCGAATTGCATAATAATAATAACTTCTACTCAGAATCGCCATAATCTGCTCTCTGACGTCATTAATACCGATACTTTCGAGTTCCTCAAGCAGACGTTTTCTCGCAAAAACTTCGATCGGAACCTTAAAGTCATCGCGTGGATATAATTTTCTTAACTCGTCATAAATTTTTTGTGCCTGGCGCTCGTGTCCGGCCTGATAAAAAGAAAAAACGGCATTTACTAACATATTTCTATGGCCGTTCTGAAGCGATTCGTACACACCTTTGTTATCTCCCGTATTGTGCTTTTCAAGAATCGCCAATGCAGATTGGTTATATGGCTCGAACATTCTTAATTCAGGACTCAGGAAAATTTCCTGTCTTTTTTGGATTTTCGGCTTCTGTGCAGGATCGGCCGGAGTTATTACTGAAACATAATCATTGATAAAGATTCTGCCGTATCGAAAAAGGTTTTGCAAACTGTGAGCTACAATGCGATCTGTATTAGTCTCACGTATACTGATTTCCCCGGATTGATCCTGAGCGTTAATCTGCAAACCTTTGACGGCCCAGTAAATTGCATGTGTATCGGGATGTCGCCAATCCAGCGGCAAATGTATGTTCGGATCATTCCAGTCGATAGGACCGTAAGTCTTATTAAGCTCTCGCATAGAATTAGGATCGAGTTTCCATACGCGGCGTAACTGGTCGGCGTTAACAAAAACATCCAACTTCTCAAGCTCCTCGGTTCCGGCAAAATCTTCCAGAATCCTGCCGGCGGACGGATACCTGTTCGGATCCTGTCTCAAGACCAGATAATTACTTACAAAATCTTTTTCCCCGGCAAAGGCTTCATCCGCCGATTGTAAGTTCTTGATAAGTTTATTAACATTGGGATCTCCGGCGATTTCCTTCCATGTCTTAGGCGACTCGGCAAGAGCATCATAATATTGATTATCCGCCGGACCAAGCAAAGGCTCCATCGCCAAAGCCAATTGCAGCTTGTAATACTTATTCGCATCGTCGGAAACGCCGCCGATTTTATGCTGGAATATTCTTCCAATTTCGCGATAAAGTTCAATATTTTTAAGCTTATATTTGGAGATTGCATCATCGCGAAGCAGTTCATAGCCGTTTTTAACCCAATGCCAGCGCTCCTGGTATCCGGATCCGGTCTTAGGATCAAGCGGGACAGTGACGGAAATATTATATGCCATGTTCCAGGCGTGAAATTCCCAGACGGATGCAAAACGCGGCTGTAGAATAGTGATCCATTCTGCGAGCTGCCTTGCATCATAAAACTGCCTTTCCTCTTTTAGCTTGTCGGCCCGCATCCATAAAACATCGACTACCAGACCCCGAAAAGCCCCCGTAGCAACAGTCGCAAATACCAGCGATGGAGGAATGTTTTCCGGTACATCGATTATAAGATTCATATCCTGACGCTGACTATTGATAGAATTCAGCTGAAGACCGGAAGCTATAAAAAATGTGACCGTAATAATCAAACAAAAAAACCAGATTGTTATATCACGCAAATGCATATAAATTAAAAACTCATGGTCATATTCTTATTACAGACGAACTATACTATAATTTTTGCAATCTCCCGATATCTGAAGATAATAAAAGACAGCGCTAAAAGTATAAAAGATTTAATGAAAACCATGGAAACTGCACACCTGGCCAAAATCGACCAGCTCAATAACCTTGCCGAGACTATAAACTCCGTCGGACTGAATTTATCAAATTGCGGCAAAAAACGAATCATCCATTTAATGCTATAAGAATAAAAAATATTCAAATCCGAGCTGAGAGAATCGAAAGACTCGATAACAAAACCACTGATAGCGGCAGTGGAAAAAAGTACCAGGCACATTAATATAGCCACAGGAAAAGAAACAAAAGTCGAAGCTAATATTCCCAGACAGGCAAGAAAAAACAAACGAAACAAAATTAAAAAAACAGCCCTTACGAAATTAGCAGTAAAAGTATCGGCTTTATAAAGGACCGCCAGGCCGTCATCAGGAAAAATTATACTTGTGTTGTTCGGATATATATTCATAAAAGCGATAGCCAAATGCCCGCTTTTCGGTACGACATTGGCGGGAAATTCTATTTCATGAAAAGTCTGAACCGAATGCCTCAGGATATTTTCGTAATAAGGTGTCTCGGGCTGCTGGCCGTATTTTACATAGTTCGGATCGCCGGCATACCACATTCCAAAAACCTGCATATCAGGCGGTGTAACCGCCACATCATACTTGAATCTGATAAACATGCTCTTGGTCAGGGGCTTCACATTATCGAATTCCCAGATTAATTTCTGTCCGATATTTGAAGTGCGTTTCCTCACCTTTGCCTGCTCGGTAAGCTCAGAAATTATTTGTTCATAAGGCAGATCAGGCAAACGGTCCATTCCTTTCAGCTCCTGATATCTTTCATTAACCTCCCTGGTAACATCAATTTCGGGAATAACCAATGCCGCCCGCGCCGTAAAAAACTCGTTATTAACCTGGGTAATCTCATTGCTTACCTGGGGATTTTCCTTGTGGTCCGCCTTATATTTTTTTGGCATATACACAGCATAAGCATAGATAAAAGCCGAGAATAGAGCGAGCAGAATGACATCCAGCATCATGATACCGAACAGTTTTCCCAACAAAAACTGATAGCGGCGAATCGGCTTGGTAACAACGGTATAAATCTGCCGATGCTTGATATCACTTGTTACCGTATATACCGATACAATAATCGTAAGTATACAGAGCAATAAGCTGGTAAGCGAAAGACCGTAGCTCACGAAAGTCTGTAAGCGTCCTTTCAGCGTTTCGTCACCGGTTGTTGTCATACCCAGAACCGGAAGAAGAACAAGCAGCAGGACAATAAAAACAACTGCCACTTTCATCCTCAACGCCTGTTTAATAGTATTTTTGGCGACAGCCCAGATGCTACGCATCGCCTAAATCTCCTGCCTATGAATTTTCTTTTTGCCTGTCATCTTTTTGTGGGGGGCTTGATGTATCTGTGAGACGATCTAAAATATCTTTTCGGATCTGCTCCTTCTGAGGAACCTGCTGAGATTCGGCAGATTCTTCTTCAACTTTCTCTTCTTTAGCTACAGGTTTCGACACGGATGTCTCAGGTGAGCCGGTTAATTCAGTTAACAAATGCTCATCGGGGCCCGAAGCGAGACTCTCATCTTGAACAACCTTCTCAGTCATCGGCTCCTTTTGCACTGCCTTTTCTGTTAACGGGGCGGACACGAGTTTATCGAGAATTTTTTCAACCGGCGATTCCTCCACGAGAAAACCGCCGATTTTCGTCGTACTGACCGCGCCGCTTGTTGGCTGTGCCTGCTGTTGTGCGGCTGCGACGGTCCTGATGAAAAATGATTCGAGCTTGTCTAAAGGAGAAGCTATTTCACATTCGGCTTGTTCATCTTTAATAAGCCGCTCAATCTTTTGGACGGTCGCATCACTTATGGCTTCGGTGGTAATTTGTATTTTATTGGTCTGCTGCAAAAGCTCTCTGACCCGGCCCTGGGTCTGAATTTTGCCGCCGTAGAGAATTGCAATTCTATCACATACGTCCTCTACATCGGCAAGTAAATGACTGCAAAGCAATATTGTTTTGCCGCGTTGGGCAAGCTTAAGAATCAAATCCTTAATCTGCCTCGTTCCTATCGGATCAAGTCCGGTTGTCGGCTCGTCCAATATCAGTAATTCAGGATCGTTTATCAAAGCCTGGGCCAGACCGATTCTGCGCGCCATTCCTTTAGAATACGTTCCAACCGACCTGTTCGCTACAGCCTTAAGCCCGACCATGTCGAGAAGAGCCTCGACTCGCATTTTCCGCAGCTCTGACGGCAAACCGAATAATCTGCCGTAAAAATCCAGCGTCTCACGTGCATTCAAATATTTATAAAGATAAGACTCCTCCGGCAAAAAACCGATTCGGGAATTGATCTTCGGATCCGTTCCGTCACCACCAAGAACCACCGCTTTGCCTTTGGTCGGATGAAGTAAGCCCAGCAGCATTTTTATTGTTGTAGATTTGCCGGAACCGTTCGGCCCCAAAAGACCGAATACTTCATTTTTCTTAATCTGTAAATTCAGATCATCAACAGCATAAACTTTCGCCCGACCCCACCAGTCGGAAAAAATTTTAGTTAATGAAAAAGTTTCAACAGCGTATTCCATTGTTCTTCTACCTGTATTCGGCCAGCAGTGTTACTTTTTGTATATAGTTAGTGTTCGAGTTCTTCGCCGTAACGAACAAGTCGGGCACTATTGAAGACGACAACCAACGAACCCACGAAGTGTAGAAACGACGCATAAATTGCCGGCAGCCATCCCCCTGTTCCTGCAGCAATTCCGAGAAAAATAAAAAGAATACCGAAGCCGAGATTTTGAAAAATGACTTTTCCGGTTTTTTTCGATAACCGAACGAGGAAGGGAAGCCTTTTCAAATCATCATTCATCAACGCAATCGAAGCGGAATTGATGGCAACATCGCTTCCGGCAGCCCCCATGGCAATCCCTAAATCTCCCGCCGCTAAAGCAGGAGCATCGTTAATACCATCACCGACAACAACAACAGTATGTCCGTCTCTTTTTATCTGCTCGACAATAGCCAGTTTATCCTGAGGTAAACACTGGGCCTTGAAATCGGTGCAGGCTAATTCGGCGGCTACCCGACGGGCCACCTCGTCGCGGTCTCCGGTGAGCATGGTAACTCTTTTGAGACCGATATCCATCAGTTCCTTGACGGCCTCTTCAGCCTCGGGTCTTGTTTTATCCTGCAAGCCTATCCAGCCGATGCACTTTGAATCTTTGGCAATGTAAAGAGTGCTAAAGCCCTGCTCCTCGTGAAGAGCGGGATCGGAGACATTAGCTATATCTATATTGTTTTCCTTTAGAAACGTATCACGCCCGACCATAATTCTTGCCGAATCAACTACCGCCGTCACACCTTTGCCCGGAGTTTCGTGGAAATTACTTACTGCAGGCAAAGACAGGTTTGCTTCTTTGGCCACTTCATGCAAAGCCCTCGCCGCGGGGTGCTTGCTCATCTGCTCGGCTGAGGCGGCACAGGACAGTAATTCAGCGGGTTCAATACCCTTTGCCGGTGTAAGTTTTGTCACATACAATCTGCCGGTGGTTACAGTTCCCGTTTTGTCAAAGACCATAGCCGTTATTCTGCCGGCAATCTCAAGGTCGGCGACATTCTTGATAAGTATGCCAAGACGGGCGGAAGCAGAAATCGCCGCTACCATTGCAGTTGGCGTCGCCAGGATTAACGCACAGGGACATGAAACAACAAGTATTGTGATCGCCCTGTTGATATCGCGAGTAAAAAACAACACTATTCCGGCAATCATCAGAATTGTCGGTGTGTACCATCTCGCATACCTGTCGATTATTCGCATAATCGGTATTTTTGTCTGTTCGGCCTGTATAATCAGCGACTGGACCTTGCCGAGCGTTGTGTCGCCGCCCGCCTTAGTTACGGTTATATCCAGTACGCCGGTCAGGTTGTTCGTTCCGGCAAAAACCTGCATTCCCGGCACTTTATCCACAGGCAGGGATTCGCCTGTAATTGTCGCTTCATTGACGGAACTTAAACCCTCTATGACTTCGCCGTCAGCCGGTATATTATCACCCGGGCGAATCCGGACGCGATTGCCGGGTTTGAGATTGCTGACTTTGACTTCCCTTTCGCTATCGCCCTCAATGAGATTGGCTTTGGTCGGCGTCAGCTTTATCAGTGACTCGATAGATGCACGAGCACCGAGGGCGGTACGTGTCTCGACAAGCTCGCTCAACAGCATAAAAAAGGCAACGACACCGGCGGTAACATAATCCCCGGTAACAAAAGCCGCCACAATGGCAAGGGCCACCAGCTCATCCATGTGAGCATGTCTCTGTATCAGGCTCTTGATAGCGTGCCAGACAATAGGGGCGCCGAGCAAAACAGCGCCAACCATCGCCAGAATCACCGTATTAAAATGCTCGGTACCATAAACAAATCTGGAAATGCCGCTGTTTATCAACAGCATTCCGCCGGCTAATGTTCCAAGCAGAGCCATGCTGACGCGTATCTGTTTGCCGTGCGTGTGCTCTGCGGCTATATCTTCTTTAAAATGCAGGTGTTCATGTGCCATAATTTCGTCTCTTGCTCGCTATAATTCCTTTCATATGTCGCCCGTACAATTATTGACCTTCCTGTGCCGCCTGTTCTCTGATCTTTTTCGACTTTATCAGCGGATCTCTGTTTATCTGAACACGAACCTCCTTATTCTTGGCCCCCTCTGTAGATTGAATAAAGAATTTCTCATCCGCATTATTAATCACTTTTTCGATTACATCGAGATACAATCTTTGGACAACAAGTTCGGGACGCTGCTTGTATTCGGGAAGAATGCTTTTAAGATAATCGGCGTTTGCCTCGGCGTCTTTTACTACCTTAGTCGCATAGATTCGCGCATCCGAGAGCTTCTGCTGAGCAGCACCGGCTATCTGTGTCCATAAATATTCTTTTCTTTCTTCACTGATGGCTTCATCATGCAAAGCAGCATAAAGTTCCCTGGCAACAGGACCGGCAGCCTGACTTAGAGTGAGGTATGCATCTTCCTGTGCTTTATTCAACACCTTATCTCTCTGTTGCATCGCCAGGGTGGATTTCTCGAAAGCAGCTTTAACCTGCGGCGGATATGTGCTATCAGTCAACTGCACTGATACGACGTTTATACCACTTTCTATCGCATCCAACTTTGCCTGCAGAAACCTTTCTACATCTCGAGGAATTCTGTCTCGGCTGGAAATAGCCTGGTCAATCGTATAATTAACCATTGTTTGCACTACGGCGTCCTCAAACAGACTTGTGAGAAACGGAGCTAATTCTTCCCTTATGACGTCGTAATAGATTTCACCCGGTTTGATATCTCTGATTTGCACATTTGTAAAGAAACGTTCGGGATTATCTATTTTGTATGTAAGCTGCCATCTCGTATGAACAATGTTATAATCACTTCCTTCTACGCCCGATTCCGACTGTCGGCGGTTGCCGCTATCTATCTGCGCACGTTCGGCGCCTTCGGCCTGAATTTCTGAGAGCAAGGCCGGATTAATTTCCTGTTCGCCTCTGGTCAAACAATAACCATCTTCCAAAGGTTTCAACGGGTCGGTCTCACGAATCCTGGTTTGCCCGGAGAGTCTCTCGCTTGCCGATTCATGGTACCAAAATGAATCGATAGATAAGTGAATCGTTTTTTCCACAGGAATTTTAACAATTTCATCTATCGGGTACGGCAAAATCCATTTAGGCCCGGGGCCGAGAAGTCTTTCATCACCTGCACCCTGAATCTTGCCGAAACGCAAGACAAGGGCCTGCTCATCGGGGCCGACCGTTTTAAATCCGGAAGCTAAAAAGGCAACGACCAGAACAATCATAATAATCTTCAGTATGATAAAGCTCAGCCTTAATGCCTCGGATAAACTCTTACCCGCAGTATCGAGATCATCGACAATCGCTCTGTCGGGAACGTGGGAATGTTTATTTTTTTCTTCGTTTTTTTCCGCCATAATAACACAACTTAATTATCACCTGATTCATTCGTTTCAGAAGGTTTAAGAGAAGGCATCTCTTTTAAGTATGAAAAAGGCTCTTTGTCCGTGGGAACAAGATAGGTTGTATTTTTCTCTAACATTTTCTGTAACGCTTCAAGATTACGTAAAAAGCCTGCGAGTTGAGGCTCTTCATCGAGCATTTTATAATATTGTGCCGCTTTAGCGTCGCCGTCTCCTCGTATTTTTTTCGCCCTGGCGTCGGCAACGGCGATTAATTCGTCACTGATTGTTCTCGCTTCGGTTTCAATCCTTACTGCTTGCGAATCTCCTTCAGCTATGATATCAGCGGCTCTGCGGCTCCTTTCGGCCCTCATGCGTTCGAAAACTTCCTTGCTGACATCTCCGCTTACTTTGAGCTGTTTGATACCTATTGTTTTGATTTCTATGCCGTAATCCGCACTGGCTACAGCTTCCCGGAGGGCAGAGAGCATATCATCCTGGATTTCCTTGAATTTTATCTTCGTCGGATCACTGTTGATAAACTCCGAAAAGCGATATTTACCAATGACATTGTTTTGGGTATTTCGGATACGGCTGCGCAACAATTCATCTTCGGCGTTTTTGACCGTTTTGATGGTATTGAAAAACTTCAGAGGTTCTGATATTCGCCAGACAACATAGGTGTTGACAATAATCGGATCTCCGGAAGCCGTTCGCGTTTCTTCGACTTCCACAGTAAAAACCCTCATGCGGGAATCAAATCTGTGAACCTGCTCAATTGGAAAAGGCCACTTAAAATACCAACCGGGATCGACGATTTGCCTAGTCGGTTTGCCAAATGTTGTCACCATGCAGGATTCGGTTTCTCTGACCTGAAATGATACCAGATAGAGCCCCAAAGTCACAACAATCAACACTACAAATATGGTAAGGGCAACATTTTTCATTTTTATTTGCTCTCCTCTAAATTGTCCAATTCGCTATATATATTAGGAGTTTGATTATCAGTGAGATCAACAATAGTTACTTGTGTATCATTCTGGTCCACAACAACTACATATTTCCGGGTATTTTCCAGAGCCTTTTCGTACATGGCGAGCCACTGCTCACGTAAATAAATTTCAGGAGCGGCTCGGAAAGCCTTAACCTGGTCGGCAAAACGCCGCCCCGTCGCCTCAGCGAGCGTCGCTTTTTCGAAGGCATAAGTTTTTGCTTCTCTGAGGGTCTTAAAAATGTCACCTCTGGTCTGCTCAAAAGCTTCATCCAACTGCCTGCCGAGATTATCAATTTCTTCAGAATTTCCAGCATCCTGCGCCTGCTCATATCTGGCCGCAAGTTCATAAAGCTCATTCGCTTTTTCTACCGAGCCTACTTTCGTACTTAAGGTCTTAATTCGTTCTTCCTGAGCATTAAGAATAAGCTCCTGCTTCTGTTGAATGGCACCTATTACCCTTTGATAATCGGGAGCCACCTCCGGCGGAGGATGAACACCCTGTAAACCGAGGAATACTATTTCGACACCGAGCTCCAACTCGTCGGCGGCGGCCTGAATCCTTTCGGTTAAAGTTTTCGCCGCTTCGGCCCTGCCTGTCCCCAACAGGCTCTGCTCCTCGTCACTTTCCTGCTCTACTTCGACTTTTGCACTTGCGGCAAATTTCGTAAGTTCCCGATAACAAATTGATTTGAGAAGCTCTTCCGGCTCGTTGTTCTTATATATGAAATCATACAAATTTTTAATTCTGTATTGAACCGGAACTGCGGCAATAACAAGACTTACCGGCACAGTTTCCGCCGAGGAATCCATATCACTTTGTTCGCTGGCGACAAGTAAACTGTATTCTTCGTCATAATGTTGAAGTCCCCATAACTTTGGCCTGGGCGGCTCCTTTGCTTTCTGGTCGTCCCTGACAACATAGCCGATTCCGATTTCCGAGATTTTTTTGGTCGGATATTTATAGGCAATTTCAATAGGCCAGGGCAATTTAAAAGTCAAACCGGGGCCGACATGCCTTATATCATTAGCATCGTTTACCGGATTGCCAAAATATTCGATAATCGCCTCTTCATCGGGTCCGACAACTACCACACAGCTCAAGAGATATAACGTTATCGCCCCGAATAAAATTAACGGCACAATCGCCTGCTCGAGAAGTTTGTAAAACCATGTCTGAGAGACCTGAAAGCCAAACTGGTAATCAATCGCATCGGCGGCGCTGCGCAATATTCCGCCGGGCTCATTTATTATACCGAGAAGCCTGCTGTCAAAAGCACTTCTGCTGTACTGACCTTTAAGTCTCGGGCGATAGATATCCATCACAAGATTAAGTGCAGTCTCCGCTCCCAGAACGATAAGAACAACCAGAATCACTATAGAAATAATTTTCAGGAGAAAATTAAAGCCAAAAAGATGCACAAGAGCCAAAATTATCGCCAGAGCAAAACATAAAAGCGCCACTCCCAGCATGGAGCTCCCGCCTGCCCTTAAAGGTTTCCACTGCTGCTGAGCCGACATACCTGTGGCATAACGAGACATTAAAAAGCTGATAAAAGCGATAGAAGCCATAAAAATCGCGCAAAGTAACGGCTGCTTTAATTTTTCTTCGCCAGGGGCATTGAGAATATTGAACAAAAGTAATCCGAGGATTATCTGGTAAACTGATATCAGCGCCGAAAATATAGGTATAAACCATTTCTCAATAACTTCGAGACGGCGCTGAGCAACGGAGAATAGAGTCGCCCTTTCGGTTCTGGCCTGAAAGATTGTGGAGGCTTTTTCGTCTTTTGCCAGCAGGCTCATATCAAGCTTTTCCTGCTCGGCTAAAGACCTCTGGTGAAATTGTATGCTTAAAACGAACCAAATTAGAGCAACCGAAAGGATGAGCCAGCTAATCGCCGAAATCGCAAAGACGCCGCTCCATCGGCCCAGGAAAAATGTGATCCCGAAAAAGAAAACACTCAAAATTAAAGACATTAATGCTACGTGTTCCGGACGTTTGGAAGACTCTGCCATTTCTATTCGAATCCTTTTTTTAGAACAAATAGACCATAAACTAAGTATCTGTATAAAGTATTATGCTTCTTAAGCTCTACAAAATCTCGGTTATAAGTTGCGTACTATAACGTTAAATGTTATTTTGGTATAGAGACAATTGAGAAAAATTAATCCTTAGACCAAAAAAGAGCATAAAAATTTCAACAATAAATAACGATATGACATACCGGTAGTGAAAAATGAATAAGTTATTTACTATAGCCAAAAACACTTTCATAGAAATCTTAAGACAACCGATTTATGCCGTTATTATTGTTATTGCCTTACTTTCATTCTTCATAAGTCCATCACTTACGATGTACACAATGAGCGACGATAATAAGCTCTTACGCGAGATAGGCTTATCTACGTTATTTTTGACCAGCTTGTTCATCGCAATATTTTCAGCTTCCGGCGCGGTTGCCGATGAGATAGAAAATAAGACTATCACAACCGTCCTGAGCAAACCCATACAACGTCCGATATTTATTATTGCAAAATTTTTCGGCGTAGCGGCGGCGGTTATGCTGGCTCATTATATTTGCACAATAGCGCTGCTGATGGCAATCAGACATGGTGTCCTCGAGACGGTAAACGATACCCATGACCGTACAGTCCTGGCATGCGCCGGTTTTATACTTGCAGCCTCAATCTTGTTAAGTGCTTTTTTCAACTATGTTTATGACTGGAAATTTTCTTCGACGGCTTTGGTACTAACCGGTATTTTTGCCACATTTAGCATAGTATTTTTAGCCGTTATCGATCGTAACTGGAAATTTAATCCCGCTGAAAACGGCATAAATTTAGTAGATATTTATGGTTCGATATTATTGCTTTTTGCCGCAATCATAATAATAGCTTTGGCGGTTGCCTTATCGGCAAGATTCAATATCGTTGTTACGCTCTCAGTCTGTCTGGGAATTTTTTTCTTAGGTCTGGTCAGTGATTTCGCGTTCGGCAGATTCGCCGAAACCCACTGGTGGGCCAGAATCGGCAAATATATTGTGCCTAATTTACAGATTTTCTGGATAAGCGACGCTATTTACGAAGGCAGTGAAATTCCCCTCAAGTACATTGCCATAACAGCTTCATATGCCCTGTGCTACACAATAGCCATACTATCATTAGCTATCGCCGTTTTCCAGCGTCGCCAGATAGGATAATTCATTCTGTGTGTATTGTACAGAGTTTGTGATTGTGAGCGAAAGCGAAGAATCTGGTAAGTGAACGAATTAGCGTTAGGGATTCTTAATATTTCTTTTCCAACAACACGGTCCTGACGCGTTTTATCTGCGGCCTTTCCGCTACTGTAAAACCATTACGTTCAGCGATCGAAACGGTACGGTCGAAATCCGTTTCCGATACAAAAGATTTTCCCTCCGCCATCAATACACTGCCGGCAGGCTTTAATGCTTCGTTAATTTCCGAGAAAAATCTTGCGGAATCTGGAACTTCATGTACGACGCCTATGGCAAGAGCAAAATCAATTTTCTCTTTGAAATCGCCAAGGCTGAGAGAATTTTGATCACATATAATAGTTTCAATCCGACCTGACAATCCTGCTTTGGCCGCGCGTTTTTCAAGTGACCTGATCATCCTTTCCTGGATATCCACACAAACAACCCTGCCGTTCGCACCGACCATCTTCGCAAGAGGCAGACTGAAAAAGCCCATCGCACAGCCGATATCGGCAATCGTCATTGCCTCGTTTACGTATGGTTTGAGAATCTTGTGAGGATTTTGCAGTAGTTTTCTCACCGGACTTGCGAGCACATAACCAACCCATACCGGACATACATGTTCAGACATATTATCCTCCCGGCAGGAAATTCATGAGTCAACAGATATTTTCCTAAGCACGGCGGTTTCATCGCAATTCTGCTGTTTCGGACAACGGGCACAATCACTCCAAACCTTCATCGGCAGTGCATCCTTTTCGACGATATCAAAGCCTGATTTAACAAAAAACTGAGGTTCCAATGTAAGTGCGAAAACTCTCGGTACACCGAGCCTCTCGGCTTGTTCGAGAGCGAATGCTACCAGCATTCTGCCGATACCTTTACCCTTATGGGACTCGCTTATAGCCAAAGATTTTATCTCAGCCAAATCCGCCCAGATAATTTCCAGTGCACAGCAACCGACTACTTTGTCATCGATTTCCGCCACAGCAAAAGACTGTAGGTTCTCATAAATATCGGCCAACGAACGAAACAACATCCTGTCCTCTTCAGCATAACAGCTTATCAAGGCGTGAATGGCCCGGGCATCCGATATTTTTGCACTGCGTATAGTCATAGACAATAATTATAATAGCTCACAATAAATTTTCCAGTATCAATATAATTTTCAAATAACCTGATAAAGCCGCCATAAAAACCCAAAAAAGACTGGAAAAAGAGTAGCTTCTGGTATATTTTATTGCGGTTTTGATACTGTAGATACCGTAAAATGAACCTTTAAGCATAAACTAAGAACTAAAATATGCGATTTATACTAATCGACAAGGTTGTTTCGCTGGAACCCGGCAGGGAAATAAAAACCGTTAAAAGTCTTTCTCTGGCCGAGGAATATTTAGCCGATCATTTTCCGACGTTCCCCGTTCTGCCGGGTGTGCTTTTGCTGGAAGGACTGATAGAGTCGGCATCGTGGCTGGTACGACTGAGTGAAAATTACGCACACAGCATGATATTGCTTGAACACGCAAGAAATGTTAAATATAAGAGTTTTCTGGCGCCCGGCGCACAGATAGAATATAATGTTGAAGCCAAAACCATCGAAGAAAACGTAAGCATCTTTACCGGTTTTGGCATATCGCAGGATGAGCGTATCGTGGAAGCACGATTCGGGCTGAGGCACTTCAACCTGGCCGATAAAAATTCAGCCATGGCCGAAGTGGATGCCCGGATTATCGAAAATATGAAAAATCAATGGAAACTACTGAGGTAACAAAGCATGGCAATGAGCAGGGACGAAATTTTCACACAGGTTCAGGAGGTTCTGGTCGATGCATTGGGAGTTGACGATGATGAGATAACCTCTGAAGCGACGTTAATGGGAGATCTTGGGGCCGAAAGCATAGATTTCTTAGACATAGTCTTCCGTTTGGAAAAAGCGTTCGGAATTAAAATTCCGCGAGAAGAACTATTTCCGGCGGAAAGCTTAATGAATAATTCCGATTACGTTCACAACGGCAAATTGACGGAAAAAGGTTTACAGGAACTGCGGGAAAAAATGCCGCACACAGATCTGACATCGTTCGAAGATGACCCGGATATTAACAAGCTGGGTGATTTATTCACAGTTAATGCCATAGTGAACTACGTCGAAGGCAAGATTAACGCCGCTTAATTAATCGTTTTCTATACCGGCTATATGTAGCTCAGGAAATTCCCTGTCTATATAAACTAAGTGCTTTCCGAGCTTGTGAAATACATAACACTAAAAAAATGCGTTGGATTTGGATAGACAAATTTATTGATTTTGAAAGAGGCCGGCGTGCTGTATCGCTGAAAAACGTGACGCTTGCCGAAGAGCATCTACACGACCATTTCCCCGGTTTCCCTGTTATGCCGGAATGCTTAATGATCGAAGCTATGGCACAAACCGCCGGAATTCTCGTGGGCGAGGCGAAAAAATTTCAGGAAAAGGTCATCCTGGCAAAAATAAAAAAGGCCGTCTTTTTCGATTATGTCAAACCGGGAGACACGATAGAACTGGAAGCAAACATAGAATCCATTGCCTCTGAGGCGGCAAGTACAAGCGGCAAAATAACACGTTCCGGGAAATTAATCGCTGAAATTGATTTAATGTTCAGCCACATCGACCAGAATCTGGCAGGCAAAGAATTTCCCGCCGAAAACTTCGTTTTCGGAACCGGCCAATCTGTTTTCGAGACGCTTCTTCGAGACATTCTTACTCGCGAAAAGCCAAATACGGAGGCCCAACTGTGAATTCCGCCCGCGTTGTTATAACCGGCTTCGGCGCCATCACTCCGTTAGGCTTAACAGCCAACGACATGTGGGACGGGCTTTACACAGGCAGTGTCGGAATCGATAAGATTACCGCTTTCGATCCGGCCGGCTTCAACTGCAAAATCGCCGGTCAGGTCCCCGAATACGATATTCGAAAATACATGCCGAAAAATCTTCGCAAATCAGTCAAACTCATGTCGAGAGACATCGAGCTGTCGGTCATAGCGGCACAAGAAGCACTCGTCAACAGCGGCTTAAAAACAAAAGGCGTCGAGCCGGACGCTATAAATGTCAATCCCCAAAGAATGGCAATCAACCTCGGAGCAGGCCTGATAAGCTGCGATTTAGTCGAGCTGGCCCCCGCCGTTGCGGCAAGTATTACCAACGGCAAATTCGATCTTCACAAATGGGGCAAAGAAGGACTTGAATTAGTGACGCCGCTATGGCTGCTGAAATATCTTCCGAATATGTTGGCCTGCCACGTAGGAATCATCCACGATATCCAGGGGCCCAGCAATACAATCACATGTGCCGAAGCTGCCGCGCATCTTGCAATCGCCGAAGCGACTCAAGTCATCGCCCGCGGCAACAGTGACTATGCCCTCGCCGGAGGCGCCGAGGCAAAGGTAAACCCGATAGTTATGATTCGCCAGTGCCTTCTTGGAAGAGCCACCAGCCAAAACAATGATGACCCCAAAACAGCATGCAGGCCCTTCGACACCGATGCAAAAGGCTCTGTGTTCGGCGAAGCAGCGGGAATTATAATACTCGAGAATCTCGAAAATGCCGAAAATCGAGATGCGACAATTTACGCCGAAGTTATAGGTCTCGGACAAAGCAACAG
>JAFGBG010000204.1 GCA_016933295.1 Sedimentisphaerales bacterium
GTGCGTTTCAATTCCGGGGCTTTGACGTAAAAATCAGAGCTTACATCCGCCGAAAAATAATCGAAAGAGAAAACACCGTTCGAATCAGTCTTTGTTGTAAACCATTCCTTTGGGCCATAAATCGGCCTTTGATATAAACGATACATGTAACTGGTTTTGGGTAGGGCCTGGACTGTTACTCCGGGGATAGATTTGCCGTTATGGTCCACAACCTTGCCGGAGAGAGTATAAGCCTTTTCCATGACTAAAAGAAAATTACCTTTGCCTTTTGTATTCGAGCTGTAATTCAGACCATCCCAGGCATAGGCCAATCCCGCTTTTCTTGCTACGATAAAAATATTGTATTGACTTGTTATATCCGCTTGTACCTCGAATCGGCCGTTTTTGTCGGTCTTTACAAAAGGAGCGACTACTTTAGCCGAATATTCGCCGTAGGAATATTCATTCTCAATAACGGCAACTTCCGCGCCTTCGACCGGCCTGGCCTTGGAATCTACAACCTGACCGGTGATAAGGATTTTTTGGCTTTCCTGTGCGGATAGACCGCAGCATAAATTAAGAGACAGAAATATAAATAATAGCCTGAACTTTTTGAAATTCATTTGTTTACTCCTGATTATATGATTTGGTTATTCGATTCTCCATGAGTGAATTTTATGGAGACGATTGTAAAAATACTATCTGTTATCCAGGTTTCCACTTGCCAGGTTGGCCAGCCATAATATGCCGGTGCCATCCTGGGTGGGAATCTGGGAAATATCTGATATGACCGGCTCGGCAAATTCTGCATCGGCCGGGCTGATATCCTGGAGATATGAAAAGTACATCGTGCCTGAGTTGATTCCGTTTATTATGAATCTAATGTCTTCAACGATATCTTTTTCCATATTGATAGTATATATCAAATTCATATCAGCCCGGCAATCGAGTGAGATAATGAGATTGTCTTCGTTTTCCAGTAATTTACTGTTAAATGATAGGTGTTTTTCGACGGCATCTCTGCGGATAATATCTGCGGTATGCATGCCCATCCACGGTCGGGGAAGACCCTTGAAGAAAGTCCCTGCCTGATAAGCGGCGATTGTGATTCCATCAGCACGGCGTAACTGAGACCCTGCACTGCAATCAATAATTTCGATCTCGTCCGCGATGTTTAATCTAATCCAGGCGGGATGTTCGCCGGCCGCACTATATACGAACGGGATTTGTCCGAGACCGGAGATATTTTTGCCGTTTAATTCGCCGTTGATGCGAAAAAGCGTCCAGCCCCTTTTGTGCATCTGGTCGCGCTCGTCGATGACCGTAATGGATGCAGGCCAGTTGTATTGGAATTGCTCCGGACCGGTCGTATTATAAAGATATTCCGTTGAAAAGTTAAAAGCGTTAGTAAACCTGTAGTCAACAGAACTGATTAATAATCCGGTTTCAGGATCGTGATTATATTCAGCAAAAGACGGCAGATCACCTTCGACCTGCGAAAGAAACTCGGTGAAATCTGCCGTGTCGCAGGGCAATCGCCGGACTTTAAGATTGCTCCAGCATACGCGGCAGTTATGGATATAAACCTGGTTTTTGTCACTTGCGTAATAATAGTTGCCCTGGGCGTTTTCAAGCCAGGAACAAAGCTTCTGGTCCTGTTCCGGCGTCCACCGCTGCATTCTCATAAACATCGGTCCGTCAATTCCATCGGGGAAATAAAGCCATTGTTCATAAGCGCCTTTGCTGAGACTTCCGACGGTGTTTGGGTCATTATCCTTGAGCTGACTTGTAAAGTGAATGCTTTGTATTTCATTTCTATTGGGTAATGATGACGCGGAGAAAGACGCATTAGGTTTGGGTGATTCGGGCATGACCGCTATGGCTATGCTTGCAAGGGTTATTGCCGTTGCTATTGTCGCAATACCTAATTTTGAGCCGGCGGTGGCGAGTGCCGCTGTGGTCAGGCCGACCTTGGTAGAGGCGGCGCTTACTGTAACAGTTGACGTTGCTTCCGCCGGAGTGGTTAATTTGCCGAACAGAGCCAGGCTCGTTAATAACAGGCCTTTGCCGAGCCCCTGGCTGGCTAATTGCTTTTTAATGGCTTTCTTGGCGCGGAAGAATAAAACGCGGGCGGTTACTTCGTTACATTGCATAGCTTCGGCAATATCCGCATATGATAATTGTTCGTAACAGCGTAACGATAATATCGCTCTGTATTGCTGCTTTATCTGCTTCATGGCAACCATTACTTTTTTGGAAAGTTCATCATGAAGCATTTGTTTTAATCCATCCTCCTGAAAATGCTCGTTTTTGTGTGAGAGAAAATCCTTGTAAAAGGCAGATGCAGATATCATTTTTTTCCTCTGTTTGCTTTTGTAATGCTCCTTTATTTTACTTTGTGCTATTCGATACATCCAGGGCCAGAAACGATCTGCTTGATTCAGATGGCCGAGGGATTGCATCATTTGCAGCAGAATTTCCTGTGACAAGTCATCGGTTAAATCGTGGTCCAGAGTTACACGATATACATAAGCGCACAATCTCCCCTTAGCCTCGCGGGCCAGTTGGCTCATACAATCATCCCGGCCACGCTGCGCCAATTCTACCAGCTTGCACCATGAATTTTCTTCAACCATAAGATTTAGCTCACACCCTAATAGACGGCGAAAAAGAAAATTCGTTACAGATTTTTTCGGCAAAAGGCAAAAAAATCGGATAATTTGTTAAAATATCACACTTTTTTGTGCAAAAAAGCCTATTTGGCCGTATGCCAGTACCTTTTACCCTCTATAAAGGCAGTAGGGCCTTGTTTTTTTATTTTCCGCAGATTTTTAAGATGTGCTTTTCCATGATGCGGTTCAAGAATTTTAAGATTTTCACAGGCGGCAAAATCACCGCATTCCCAGCAGCCTTCGATCTTTTTCTTTCTGGCGCAATTTCGTATTTTGCAATCCGGCGGACCGCCATTCCCCCTGCACGTTCTGTTGCAGCGCATTTTTACCATGGTACCCAGAACATTATAGCATTTATCGTAATCCTTGAATTCTTTGAAGAATGGAACCTGCGCAAGCATGTCCGCCATGAGGTCGAAGCGGTAACGCCGTAATTCTTTTCTCAAGTCTCGTGCAAGGTCAGGTACTGTCTGGGTATGGCCGAAACAATCTCCACAATAAAGTCCACAGTAAGCAATTAAATCCTGCTTCTTCGCCATTCTGTACTTTCCAAGAAAATTGACGTCAATTTAGCTCTTAAACAACTGATACTGTAAATAAAAATGGCTCAACTTTCCGATGTGTTTA
>JAFGBG010000205.1 GCA_016933295.1 Sedimentisphaerales bacterium
ACCAAGTGGCTCGTTGACCTCGAAGACGCCCAGAACGCGGAGGGTGCATTTCCGGATGTGGCGCCGCGAAAGTCGCCCCTCGGAGAAGGCACTGCCGCCTGGGGTGACGCCGGCGTGATTTGCCCGTGGACGATTTATCAGGTGTACAATGATAAGAGGATTCTTGAGCAACATTACGATTCGATGAAAAAATGGCTGGCGTATTTGCAAAAAAATTCAAAAGATCTGCTGCGTCCGGCGGACGGTTACGGTGATTGGGTCTCCATCGCCTCCGATACGCCCAAGGATGTCATCGCCACGGCATATTTCGCGCACAGCGCAAATCTCGTCTCCAAAACCGCCCAAGTACTCGGCAAAGCGGACGAGGCAAAAGAATATAAAAAGCTTTTCGAACAAATAAAGGATGCCTTTAACCGTGCATACGTCTCCGATGACGGCAAAATAAAAGGCGAAACGCAGACCTGCTATGTCCTGGCCCTGCATTTCGATTTGCTTCCGGATGATAAACGGCCGCTCGCCGCACAGCTTCTTATCGAGGACGTCAAAGAAAAAAACTGGCACCTATCGACCGGATTTTTGGGGCTGAGCTATCTTCTGCCGGTACTTACCGACACAGGCAATCTTGCCATAGCTTATCGCCTGCTGCTCAACGATACCTTCCCAAGCTGGGGCTACAGCATTAAAAACGGCGCTACGACTATCTGGGAACGCTGGGACGGCTGGACCGAGGATAAAGGCTTCCAGGACCCGAGCATGAATTCGTTCAATCATTATTCGTTCGGGGCTGTCGGACGCTGGCTGTTCGGGACGGTTGCCGGTATCGACACATACGGGCCGGGATTCAGAAATATAATCATCCGGCCTCAGCCCGGCGAAATTACAAACGCCAAAGCAGAGTACGACTCGATTAACGGCAAAATAGCTACCGACTGGAAAATCGAAGGCGGCAAATTTAAGCTGGACGTTACCATTCCCGCGAATACGACGGCGACGGTTTATATTCCCGCTACAAATGCCGATAAAGTCACCGAAAGCGGGCGCAGGGCAAGCAGGGCTGAAGGCGTCGAATTGTTGCTTACGGATTCCGGCAGCGCGGTTTTCACCGTTGGTTCGGGCCGCTATCGATTCGAATCCGAGCTGCCCTGATAAAAAAAGGCAGAAGTAAGAAGCAGCCGAAAATGACTCGTTGTGAAGGAGTTTTTCGCCGCTTTGAATATCGGCGGAAAGTTTGCGATTGACAAAAGTCGGTCCGCCGAAGATAAAATACACAAAATTTTATTAATACCTTGTTGATAAACCATATTAGTGACATCTTTGGAGTCATTGCCTATGAGTACAGGAAACAAATCAACCATAATCGAAAGGCTCGATGCACTCTATGAATACGACCGCGAGCCTGTAACCGACGACAAGCTGCACGGCTGGAGAACGTTTATTGCAATGTTCTCCAGCGAGCATATCGCCGGTACTGAATTTGTTCTGGGAACCCTATTGGTCTCGCGTGGTGCGTCCGCCGGAAACGTGATCTTCGGATTGCTGGTCGGCAACACCCTGGCCGTGTTGTCATGGGCGTTGATGTGCGCTCCGGTCGCCGTCAGGGAGCGCCTGACGATTTACTGGCAAATTCGCAAACTTGCCGGACCGTACCTGACCATTCTTTATTCATTCCTCTTTGCGTTGATTCTTTGTTTGCTGGCCGGTTCGATGGTCGCTGTTTCCACGACCGCAGTCGCGCAGGCCATTACCGATTACACCCCGCTGGAGATCCTTAGCCCTGAAAAGGGCGATCTTTTGCCGGTGCCGTTATGGATCTTGCTGGCAACTCTGGTTGGCGTCGTGATCGCCGCTCTGGCGGTGTTGGGATTTGACCGTCTGGCCCATTTCGCCAAGGTCGTTGCTCCATGGATGCCGTTCGTATTCCTCGCTGGGGCGATTGCCTCACTACGATCTTTGGGCGTCACCGGACTTGGAAATTTATGGGAAGTGGCAAACGAAAAAATCTGGACGGGAGTCGTACCTGAAAAAGGCATTCATTATACATTCTGGAATTGTATGGGCCTCGCCTGGCTCTGCAATATTGCGCAACACATGGGAATGGGCGATGTGACGATATTCCGCTATGCGAAGAAGTGGCAGATGGGATTCTGCTCGGCCTTCGGCATGTTTATAGGCCACTACATGGCATGGATTTGCTCCGGTGTGATGTGCGGTGCTTTTCTGAACCTTTACCCCGACGGCAATGCCACCCCCGGTGCCATTGCGATGCTCGGCGCCGGTTGGGCTGGAATTGTTTGTGTCTTGCTGGCGGGCTGGACAACTGCCAATCCAACCTTGTACCGCGCGGGTCTGGCCTTTCAGGTCGCGACGCCCAATTGGCGCAGATGGGCGGTGACATTATTTGCCGGAGTGCTGATGATAATAACCGCATGCATTCCATTTATCGTTGCCAATCTCGATTACATCGTTGCCTACTACGGCCTGTTTTTCATGCCGCTCGGAGCTTTTATCTTCATTGATTTCTGGATTTTTCCGAAACTGGGCTTGGCCCGCAATTATGCGGAGCGTAAAGGGCTGCTCTGGAGCTGGCCGGCGGCGGTCGGATGGTTCGGGTCGTTCCTTATATGTTTCGTACTATTTGCGAAGGATCAATATTCATGGATGGCTTTCATTAAAAATTATATGCCGGCGTTTCTTGCCGACAGGCAGTTCGACATATTTATTCTGGCCTTGCCGGCCTGGGTGATTGCTATTACATTTTATACTTTTTGCTGTATTATCCAACAAATGATTTCGCCCGTAGAGGATTCCAAATTCGACTTTAAAAAGAATTTGCTGCCATTTGTTTCGATTGTTGGCATAGTTCTTACAATTCTGCCTTCTATTCTTTATTATATAGGCGCCATTGAAAACAGCGGGACAAATTACGCGATGTCGGTAATCGGGATGTTGCTCTGGTTTGGTACGGCTGTTTTTTGGATCAAACGAGACCATCTTGGGTAATGAGCGGTACGAAAGTTGGAAATGGATAAAACTTTAAATGTCACATATTTGCGCTGTGAGTACAAAGTCAATCCCCTCGGAATAGATAACGCCACGCCTCGCTTAAGCTGGATTCTCGAATCCGAACTGCGAGATGTTAAACAGACGGCTTATCGAATCACGGCGGCATCGGATATCGGTCAACTGAAAGACGAAAAAAATCTGCTTTGGGATTCGGGCATGCGGCAGTCTGATCAATCGATTCATATTGAATATGAAGGAAAAACGCCGCAATCGAGACAGCGTATTTACTGGCAGGTTCAGGTTTGGGATAATCACGGCAATAACGCCGTTTCTACAGAAACAGCCTGGTGGGAAATGGCCCTGCTGGATACGGCTGAGTGGAAAGCCGCCTGGATTACTCAGCCCTGGGAAAATGATCGCCAGAAATCGGCTCCCTGTGCATACTTTCGAAAGCCTTTCACTATTATCAAACCTGTAAAATCTGCAAGAATTTATGCTACCTGCCTGGGATTGTACGAGCTTGAATTAAACGGCCAGAAAGTCGGCGACCAGGTATTTACGCCGGGCTGGACGAACTATCATAAAAGGCTTCAGTACCAGGTTTATGATGTGACCGAGCAATTGGTTGCCGGTGAAAATGTCGTTGGCTCGATTCTCGGGGATGGCTGGTACAGAGGTCATTTCGGCTGGTGGGATAACAATCGTAACAACTACGGCGATGTGCTCGGTTTGCTGCTCCAGTTGGAAATCCGATACGAAGACGGCGATGAGCTGACTATTGTCACGGATGATTCCTGGAAAGCGGCGACCGGCCCCATTTTGGCATCGGATATATACAATGGTGAGACTTATGACGCCCGAGAAGAAATGCCGGATTGGTCGTCGGCAGGTTTTGAGGATTGCAACTGGAAATCTGCCGCACTGCTTGAACACTCCAAAACTCTGTTAACAGCATCCAATGGAGAAAAGGTCAGGAAAATCAGCGAGATAAAGCCCGTTGATTATTTTATTACGCCTAAAGGCGGAAAGGTTTTTGATCTCGGCCAGAATATGGTTGGCTGGGTACGACTGAAAGTAAAAGGCAGACCGGGAGATCGTGTCGTTCTTAAATTTGCCGAAGTTCTGGACCAAAATGGAAACTTCTATACAGATAATCTCCGAAGAATCGATTGCACGGATACATACATTCTCAAAGGCTCTGGCGAGGAAATCTGGGAGCCGCATTTTACATTTCACGGATTTAGGTATGTGCAAGTTGATGGGTATCCGGGGAAGTTGGCAAACGACAGCATTACCGGGATTGTGATTCATTCTGATATGGAGCCAATCGGGTTGTTCGAGTGCTCCGAGCCGTTGATTAACCGGCTCCAACAAAATATCCAGTGGTCACAACGCGGCAACTTTCTCGATGTACCCACAGACTGCCCCCAGCGTGATGAACGAATGGGCTGGACGGGCGATGCCCAGGTCTTTGCGCCTACGGCAAGTTTTAATTTCAATACGGCATGCTTTTATGCAAAATGGCTGAAGGATTTGGCCTCCGAGCAACGTGAAGATGGCAGCGTGCCCTGGGTTGTTCCCAATGTCATCGTCGACGGCGGCGGCACCGGCTGGTCCGATGGATTCGGTGCGACCGGATGGGCGGATGCGGCGGTTGTTATCCCGTGGACGGTTTATCTGTATTACGGGGACAAACGAATTCTTGAGCAGCAGTACGACTCCATGAAAGCCTGGGTCGATTATATGAAAGTTCACGCCGGCGATAGTTTCGTCTTCGATTATGGCTTTCATTTCGGAGACTGGCTTTCTTTTTCAGACTATATGAGTTATCACTACAATGCCCCGGATTATGGTTATGCCGGAGCTCATACGGATAAATCATTAATTGCAACGGCTTATTTTTATTATTCAACCACGATTCTGCAAAAAACCGCCGAAATTACAGGCCGTAAAAAAGACGCAGAAGAATTATTAAAACTTGCGGCCAATATAAAAAAAGCCTGGTGTCGTGAATTTATGACGGATTCCGGACGGCTGGTTTCCGCCACGCAAACGGCTTATGCCATTGGGCTGTCATTCGGTCTTGTCCCGGACGACAAAAAAGCAATCGTCGCCAAAAGGCTTGCTGATGATGTGAAGCACTTCGGCCATCTGACAACAGGTTTTTTGGGAACGCCTGTTTTGAATCATGCCCTTTCGGATTTCGGCTATCCTGAGCTGGCTTATCAGCTCCTTTTGAATAAACGGTATCCTTCATGGCTTTATCCGGTGACAATGGGCGCTACGACCATCTGGGAACGCTGGGACGGCATTCGCCCGGACGGCAGTTTTCAAACCGTTGGAATGAACAGTTTCAATCACTATGCGTACGGGGCAATCGGGCAGTGGTTGTACAGTTTTGTAGCAGGAATTGCAATAGATGAAAATGAACCGGGATTTAAGCATATTCTCATCCGGCCCCATCCGGGCGGTGGTCTCACAAGAGCCAAAGCAGAATATGATTCCATGCACGGCAAAATCGCGACCGACTGGAAACTCGAAGGCAGCAGGTTCGAGCTAAACGTCACTATCCCGGCGAATACTACGGCGACGGTTTATATTTCCGCGGCAAGTGTCGAGACCGTCACCGAGAGCGGCAGGAAAATCACCGAGGCAACGGCGATAAAATTTCTGCGAATCGACTCCGGCAGCGCGATTTTCGCCGTAGGTTCCGGAAGCTATCGCTTCGCATCGAAAATATCATAGCGGCAAAAACTTCGCCCGCCGAAGATAATCAATCCGTTACCGCCGGCTCCGGCGGCTCGACGTCGGCCCTGGCAAGAGTGACATCCTCGGATGATTCCGAATCCGGTTCAGGCTTTCCGTTAAGTTTCTCGAATGCGAGCAACTGCTTCAACACTTCATTTTCGTCGGAAGCGATAATTTGATGAACTTCTCCGCCCGACTCGAGAAATTGACTGTAAAAATTCGCATGGTTTCTCAGGTAATTCTCAAAAAAGCAGAATCCCCTGCCGTCCTGCTTTTTCAGATCAAGTATCACCTGGGGATTCCAGTATTTGATAATTGTTTTGCCGTCGTCGATGATAAAATCAATGCTGATGAGTCTGTTTTCCGAGCTTATGCGCCGGCTGACTTTGTAGTCGATGTTTTTATACCCGAGATACGCCCTGATAAAGTCGCTGCAATCATGTTTTGTTCCGGCTTGTTTGCGATAACTGCTTTGCTCGAACCGTATCGCTTCGGCGCGTGAATATTTTTCTACGCCGCTGCTTGTCCCGGAGCTTTTGCTTACGGACGGGCACTCGGGTGAGTCTGTTGTCGTATGTACCACGATGCAAGGCTCGCCGTCATAGTACGAAACGCTATAGGGCTTGCATGTGCCGTACCTCGGGTCGGCGACAAGTCCCGAACGATTGTATCCGAAGGCGTAAGGGCTGTAGCGAACGTTATCGTACACCAGGCCGGAGCTGCCGTATTGCTTGGCCCTCGGATGGTATTGCGTCCGCCTGTACACCAGGCCGGAATTGCCGTATTCTTTGGCGTAGGGGGAATATTTGACGTCACCGTAAACCAGGCTGTGGGTATATGGTGACCAGCGAACGCCCGGTCTTGTAGTGAAGCGATACTCCCGAGCGGCTTGAGCCGTGCCGGCAACGAAAGCCAGCAGAGCTATTGCGAGCAACGAAGTCCTTTTCATTTCGATCTCCTTTCAAACTAATTCCTTTTCAGTCGTCATCACCTCCTCTCAAAAAGGCTCTTAATCAAATTTTTATGACAGCGCGAATTTAATCCGCGCGCAAGCTCACCGCGCTCTGTTTTGTGAAATCTTGATCGGCGGATAGTTTCGGCGGAAAGCTCCTCCGTCGGACACAATCCACCGGCGGAGCTTTCTCCTGGGAGATATAGTCACTTCCTTTGTCTTCACCGCTTTTCTCCATAAAAACGGGTGCGGCTGTTTCCGTTTCAGCCGCGGCAAATTCTTAATCTATTTCTGCGAATGGGAAAATTTGAAAAAGGACACACAACACCCTTACACCCGTCGCATCCTTTCATCCCCTCAACCTCGAATGATAAGAACAAAATAAAGGCATGGCCCGATAATGTCAAGTTAATAATCTTAATTATGATGATTTTGAGGAAAAAACTTTATTAATTGTCTGTTAAAATATCTTTTTCAAGCATTTCTTTCCAGCGGTCGATGTGGCCGAATTCATCCGCCTGGTTTTTCTCGATAATACCGCGGGTCCGGTCATCCCACTCGATTTTATCC
Source organism: Sedimentisphaerales bacterium (assembly GCA_016933295.1). Classification (GTDB taxonomy): domain Bacteria; phylum Planctomycetota; class Phycisphaerae; order Sedimentisphaerales; family Anaerobacaceae; genus JAFGPS01. The sequence continues at coordinate 7,274 of JAFGBG010000205.1, forward strand.
AGCAGTGCAAAATAATGATGAACCGCCTTGGTCTCGACCCAGATACCGACTTTAAGAATCGCCTTCGGCCCTATCAATCGCGAGACGAAGCCTATGCCGAAACCGACAAGCCAGTACGCCCATCGCAGAAGGCTCGGCCTGAAGCCGTACTCGTAGAGTGCAACCTGAAAATCCTGATAATGCGTCATTTCGTTGCACATCGCGGTTATAAGGCGGCGGTTTATTTCGCTGTGTTCTTTTGTTATCTGAAACTTGTAAATAGTCTGAGCCATAAGCTCGAGTGTATGCAATGTTCGCAGGCCCTTTTTGATTTTAATCAGACGCCAGTCCGAGAAATGCTCACCTATGAAGTTTATATCGTCTTTGCTCAATTGCGGGCGAATTATCGCAATATCGTAATCGTTGGCTTTCTGCCGCTCTGCATCCCGGCTGCTTTTGTTGTTTTCCATTATATCCGGCGACATTATCTTTTTCCTTTAATCAATTCCGGCGAAAACTCAAAACTGATATAAGAGTATCTCCGGGCATAAGATAAGGTTTCCCGGAATTTCGGCTTTTTTTGTATTTTAACGACCGTCAAGCGTCGCCGCAAAGAAAAAAACGTTTTTTTCAATGCATCAAAAAATCACCGAATAACTGTTAGTTGCCCGCAAAACGGGTAACCGTAATTTTCCCCTCACCATAGAAAGTAGAGCCGGACTCGAATTTGCCGACAACCCTGAGATTGACCTGTCCGTATCCGGGAAAGACCGCCATAACTTCTTCCTTATCGAATACGGCGACAATCATCGTCTTGCCGTCTCTTTTGATTATGAGCTGATCACTATTTGCCGGAATGCCCTTTTCATACTGGTCGGCGGGATAAAGAACTAAAAGCTCGTTCACATCGACGACTTGGCCGATATCTTCCGGAAGTTCCAGCACGACCGTAATTCCGGTAAGCGTGCCGTCTCGCCTGACTGTATCGGGAATAATATCGATATCTACTATCTCCACATCGCCGATAGCTTCTCGCTCCTGGTCGGTAATCGTGGAGAATTCCGACCAGTTGGCGGGATTTGCGAAGACGATGTAGCCGCTGTAATCGTGTCTTAGCTCACTTGAGCCAATCTTCGCATATCTGCCGTCCGCCGGTCCGAGCAGGTTATCCGGGTTGATAATATTGTTTATCTCGAAATTAGGCTTGAACATTTCGTAATAAGACTGGTTCGGCCCCTGGATGCAATCGAGCAGGAACTGCCCTCTTGTACCTATGAAGTAATAGCGATAATTACCCGAGAAGGTTGCGGTCAGGCCTCGCGATTCGCCCAGCTTGACGTAATTGTTTTGTACGAGCTGATACTCGTTTTCATAGCCGCCGCCCCAATATACGCCGGCCTCTTCGTCCAGCCCAATGAATGTATTGCCGCCCCAGACCTCGTACGTACTGGCCGGATAATCGACTATCATAAACTCGTATGTGCTTCGGCTGTACTTGCCGGACTCAACCGTTATCCCATCCTTATAAACATAGGAATGCCACTGTCCGAAGCCCAGATTCGCCTGCCATGCTCCGTTAATCAGCAGGACAGGTTCCAGCCCGGTCGTTTGCGTATCGGTAGAAAGTTCCTTTTCAAAGCCGCTTAGCTTTTCATGTAAACCCAGCCGCACTTCGTTTGCCCGCGTATCGGTGCAGGGCTCCCATGCAAAAAGAACAGGTGTTTCTACTGTTTCGCCGTGCGGCGGAGATATCATGATTGGCTGTTGAGTTGTTTGCGGTATCGCATTCTCTGAATCCGGGATGCCGAACCATACCTTCAGCCGTTCATATCCGCCGGAAAGGTATTTAAGGTATATCGTATATTCCCCGTCGCCGTATTTACTCAGGGCGGCGGAATTTGTCGATTCGGCTATATACTCCCATTTAGCAATGCCCAAATCGACGTCATATTCGAATGACCTCCAGACGCCGCTCGACCATGCTCCTTGTGCTGTAGGAATTCTGAATAGATAAAAGTCAGGAGAGACAAATTCAATATCGTCGAAAAGAAGTTCCATATCGGATGTGGCGAAAGGAGCATCTATAGCGGCTTCGATTTCCATACTGAACTTATACGTCAAATCGTCCTCTTCTTTTGGATTTCCATAATCGAGAATTTTATTTATTCTGATATCCATTGCGGGTATAAAGTCCCTTATGTCCTGGTCCTCGGAAATTGTAACTTTTGCATTGCCGTAAAAATTCCAGCCCGACACCAGCCGCCCGACGATTTGCATTTCGTACGTGCCGCTGTAATCGCTCGGCACATCCGACATCATCTCGTTTTTATCGAACAGTGCCGTAATGACGGTCCTGCCGTTGTTCTCACCGATAATCTGCGTGGACGACTTGATGCCGCCGGGATAAATAGTCAGCGAGCTGTCTTTTATATCCTCGGGATCGACATTTTCAGGAAGCCTGATAATAGCCATGACATTGGATATCAGGCTGTAGCTGCTGATTGTCCCGGGGATAATCTGAATCTCGCCGTCATCGAGATAAATGTCTTGCTGCGGGAGTTCCTCGGGTTCGACTACTACATCGACGCTGGCACTGGACGGGCCGGTATCGTCACTATCAATCGTCACCATATTCGTGATAAGCTGATCCGGCTCGGCGTTGGAATTTATCCTGACGGTAATATCCACCGAATCGAACAGGCCCGGCAAAAGATATATGTATTCCCACGTGTAGGTGTGTGTGCTGTCGTCGTAAGAGCCTATTATCCCATCTCCTTCGGCTTCGACAAAAGTCACTTCATCCGGCAGAGTATCGGTAATCGTTATCCAGGTGACAAAGATATCGTTGTTATTATTGTCGTACGAGATTCGATAGGTTATCTCATCACCTATCTCGACCTGGTCGACGCCGCCGACAACGCTCTTGGAGATATTGAGCGGCTTGGCGTCGCCAAGGAGCGATTCCAAATTACCCGGAATGTTCGCCGAAGCACTCGCAGCGGCAACGGCAATTACCATCAGAAAAACACTGGTTCTCAAAACGTTATTTTCGCTTTTCATCACGTAGGCCCCAAAAAAAAATGCCATCCATACCTTCAAATTCTCTTTTTCGTCGGCGATTTGCCCGAAACGAACACCTGCCGTCTCTTGAGCAAGTGGTGATTTGACTAACCGGCCCAAAACCCCCGGCCAGGTGGAACAATAAATTTTCACCACACCTTGGTTACCAGTATAATCGATTAACCTTAAAAAGTCAAGATAATTGCTCCGATTCGCACATTTATCTCTTTTTGCGGCATGGAATTATATCCGTCGTACAGACACTAAATCTCGTTTTCTCATTAATATTCTTATTTTCTGCGTGTGTGCCGCAAAGCTATTGAAACTGCAATTTAACTTTTGTATTATAGGGCTTGAATTTCATAAGAGTTTTTCAGTAAAAGTGTTGAAGCATAAAAAAATGACGTTTTTGGGACTAAATGGGAAACCTGAAAGCAAACTCGTTATCTTCCTTAAATGATGCCGCTGACGTCTGCATTGGTCCTCAGCATGCATCCAGACTTCCTGATATTTGTCCGAATTGTTCACGGCCCGCAACTAAGACTATAAAAATTCGAGCCGAACAATTTAGCCAGTCCTCCACCGGCGAAATGCTTCTGTTTGGTTGGTTGGGGTACCTTTTCAGGCTCGCAGGAGCTGGTTTCTCATCCGAGGCCAAGCTTGAAGTCAAAATCTGTAATCATTGTTGGAGTCGTGTGACTTTCTTTAAAATCCTGGACTGGTTCTGCCGCTTGAGTGGTATTGCAGCCGTCTTCGTACTCGTGCATTTTCTCTCAACACCGGAAAAGCCACTAATCGATAGAGGTATTGGGCTTATTCTGTTAGCCACCCTCGTACCAATTTTGCTGGGTTTATCTTTGGGTTATGCCTTCAGGCGTCTGGCGAACCGCAGCCAGGGCTTGATTTTCCGCAGAAGCGATGATCAGGGAGACTGGTTCCAGGTTCGAAGCGGCAAATGGCTCAGTCACTTCTCTGATATTATTTCAAACGCTACTAAAAAGGTTTGTCAGGGGCAGGCTATAACTCAAAGTGAATCAGCCGTTTCGGGTGACCAAGACAAACGCACCGCTTTTCTGATTCGCACCTATCATGCGAGGATGGAAGGACGATACGCACATCTTCAAGGTGGAGCCGAGGAGAAAAAGACCGCCGAATTGGCCGGGCTGAACAGGACTGTAGCCGATATTGAGAAGGAATACTCAAAAATGATTACAGCAGCATTCCGGAAGAGGCCCTTTGACGAGGACGAATGGCTGGCTGGAGCCTGGAATAAAGAGTTTCTTCTGACCAATAAGTGCCTCTACCTGTTTCTCGATCATAAAATCCGCGGCCGAATCGAGATTCTTTTGCTCGAAAATATGGCACAATACTTACCCACAAAGGGTAATTGGTTGAAAGGCAAGAAAATCCAGGTTATTACAAAAGATGGCCGGGAGCAAACCTATGGTCCCTTCGGAGCATGGGCATTAGAGGAGTATGTCAATGCTCTGAAAGAAGACCTGAAGACGTCATCATAGACAGACACACTTATGATATCCACTCGTTAAAGCTGGATTAACGAGTATGATATATCATGATATATTAGAAGCCGATCTTAAAGACAGCCGTAATAACGATGTAGTGATCGTTCAACGTATAGTACCCTATGATGGCATAGAACTGAACCTCTCAGGCTCTGACATCTCCAATCTTGAACCAATTAAGACTATGACAAACCTAAAGATACTTAATATTGATAAAACTAAAGTTTCGGATCTTGAACCTATAAAACAACTTATGAATCTGAAAGAGCTATCATTAAGCGAAACTCTGGTCTCAAACCTTGAGCCAATAAAAGACTTAAGAAACCTAGAATTACTTTCTTTGAGTGACACTCAGGTTGTCAACCTCGAACCGATTAAGAACCTGACAAACTTAAAACGCCTCAGCCTTAACAATACTCAAATTACGGATCTTGAACCCATAAAAAGATTGACAAGATTAGAAAAGCTCGAGCTTAAGGGCTGTAAAAATATTAAATATAAGCAGGTGTCTGATTTGCAGAAGGCTTTACCTGAATTGAAAATAATCCTCTGATCGGCAACTTTTTTCTTGTCATGATGTCCTTGGGACTCCTTTCGGAGAAACGAAGGCGAAATCTCTAGTCAGTGAAAAGAAAGTAGTCCTGCCCCCGCGTCTACCGACGCGAGTCGGTGCGGCAGGCAGCGTTGTGGCAATTTAAAAAACAAAATTTCCCCACAAGGAACTGCCGGATCATCAAGAAAATCGGGGCGATAAGAGTGAAAAATTTGCTCACATTCGGTTAGTTCTCCTTGATATGAAGGTGGCTGATTTGATATAAATGAAGTGGTAAGGGCTGTGGATTTCGGTTTTCCAGGGTGTTCGATTTCTTTAATCTTTCAGGGAAACGAGCTTAGCAGGAAGGTAATGAACAAGGTCAGGAATTCCACGATTCAGCTCCGGGCAAAAAAATGTTTTCAAATTTCGCCAATAGCTTATATTGAGCCTAAAACTTTTGTATTTCTATTTTTTAAAGGGGAATTATCATGTATAAAAAATCAATTCCAACTGCCTTACTCATTGCCATAGGTCTGTGTATGGCCGGTAGTGCCTATGGTGCTCGAGATGGCTTGGAACTTTCTGCCGCGGAAAACAAGACAGTCGAACCTGTCCTGGAGGCTTTTGATTACCGTGGTGTCACCTTGCTGGA
>JAFGBG010000206.1 GCA_016933295.1 Sedimentisphaerales bacterium
CTTATAGGATTTGAATCTTAGTCGAATCTGATAAGAGTTTTGAAACTGACATTTCCCATTTTCACAGTTAAAACCAGACGTCTTTTCATACTATATCCGTAATCTAACCAAAATTATCCTTAACATTCAAGGTTTTTTGACATCGATATCTTTTTTTTGAAAATTTTCGCAAAATCACGTTTTTTGTGCTCGCCGGTCGGAGCAGAAACCGTGGGAGGATCTCAATGGGAAGCTCGAAATCGGCCATCTCAGCAAGGCCATGTGTCACCAAACAAATGCCGTAAAAGCCAATCAAGACAATGTTATTATCGCAATCTGTTTGTTGTGCCTGAAACAGTGTGATCGACTGAAATCAAAAAAACCGCTGATATCGAATAAAAAGTTTTCGCCGGAAATAAAAGTTTTTTTAGCTGAATCCCGGAAACTTTTTGGAATCATAGTCGTAGATAAGGCAAAAAGGTATGTTTTAAGTGTAATGAAGGTGGAAAAATTCTGAAGTCCGAAGAATTACCGTTGATAATCGCATTTATTCCTTGTAGTAAATCGAAAGGTTGTGATGATATGTCGTTGAATTAAGGTGTTATCGTTTTAAAAAGAAATCAAGTCGTCTGGAAGGAGATCCCCAAAATGAAGAAAATGGTAGTTAGTCTAATTTTATTGTCCTTGATGATATCTGTGAGAGCTTATTCTAATTCGGGCAGTGAATACTGGCCGAGCTGGCGAGGACCCGACTCCACAGGAGCGGCAAAAAATGCCAATCCTCGCTGGCGAGGACCCGACTCCACAGGAGCGGCAAAAAATGCCAATCCTCCTATTAAATGGAGTGAAACCGAAAATATAAAATGGAAGGTAAAAGTGCCGGGTTACGGATTGTCGTCTCCTGTTATCTGGGCCGATAAAATATTTTTCCTGACCGCTATTGAAAGCGAAAAAGAAGGTGCGTACAAATTCGATTTTGTATGTATGGACAGAAACACCGGCAAAATTCTCTGGCAGAAGACTGCCCGCGAGGAAGTGCCGCACGAGGGCCATCATGATACCGGCAGTCTCGCTTCGAATTCGGCCGTCACCGACGGTAAATACGTCTGGGCAAGTTTCGGCTCACGCGGCGTGCATTGCTACGACGTGGATGGAAACCACAAGTGGAGCAAAGACCTCGGTAAAATGAATATTGCCATGCGTTTCGGCGAGGGAAGTTCCGCCGCTCTCGCCGGCGAAGCGCTTATAGTTGTTAAGGACCATGAAGGTGACTCGGCCATTTATGCACTTAATAAAGAGACGGGCGACATCCTTTGGGAAAAAAGTCGTGACGAAGCGACGTCATGGGCGAGTCCTCTGCCGGTTGAAGTGAACGGCAAATTGCAGGTGGTAACGAACGCAACAAACTTTACACGCAGCTACGATGTCGTAAGCGGCGAGGTTATCTGGCAATGCAGCGGCCAGACGCGAAATGTCATCCCGACGCCGGTGAGCGGATTCGGTAAGGTTTACTGCCTCAGCGGTTTTCGCGGCAGCGCGCTGAAAGCTATCGAGCTCGGGCGAACCGGTGATCTTAGCGGCTCGGACGCGATTAGCTGGGAAGTTGATCGCGATACTCCCTATGTACCTTCTCCTTTACTTTATGACGGCAAAATTTACTTTTTGTCCGTAAATAATCCTGTCCTTTCATGCTATGAGGCCGAGACCGGCAAGCCAAATTTCATTGCTCAGCGTCTCGAAGGAGTAGAGGGTTTTTACGCTTCGCCGGTGGGTGCGGCGGGCCGGATTTATCTGGCATCCCAGAACGGCGTCACGCTGGTTATCAGCGATGCGGATACATACCAGGTGCTGGCAACAAACAAGCTCGAAGACCGTTTCGATGCATCTCCGGCAATAGTCGGCGACGAGATTTTTCTAAAAGGCAAGCAATATTTTTACTGTATAAAGCAACAGTGAGATCAGCCTGAAATTAGTAAACATTTTTTGAAGATAAGTTCGGTCGAGTCGATAATTCTGAATTTAGGCTCCAAAATTATCGGTCTGTATTTTTTTTAATTCTCACCGGATACGTTCGAATTCTGGGTTTCTGCCGTCGCCGGGGCAACCTGTTAGGGGCGGCAGAAACCGTATTTACATGATTTTTTGGCATTTAATTGGTCTGTAACCTCCTTTTGGCGTCCAAAGTGGCCCTGTGAACCTGCCGATATGCTGTTATGGTCTTACAAGTTTCGAACAAGAACAAAAATATCTGGCAATTTGGTCACAATAATATATTATATGTGTTGTCGCCTGCCGTTCCAAAAACATATTTTGGAGGATAGAGAAAATGAAACGATATACAGCTCTAATAATAATACTGGCAACTTTTGCCGTTATTTGCCAGGGTCAGCGCCGAGGCCGTGTAGTGCCGCAGACAATAATTCAGCTCGCAAAGCCGAGAGTGGCGGGACAGATGTCATTCGAAGAGGCTCTTAACGACCAGAAAGATGTGGTTATATTTAACAGACAGACTCTTGACCGAAATCAGATCGGTCAATTGGCCTGGGCTGCGCAGGGTTCGAGAAAAGCCTCGGAAAACCTCCAGCCGGCACTGCCAAACAATGATGATTCTTCGATACAGATATACATAGCTACTCATGAAGGATTGTTTATTTACCAGCCGTCTGAGAACAGCCTGTTGCAGGTTAATACTATGGATGTGCGCAACGATCTGGCTGGGGCAACGGGACAAATGAGAGCGTCAGTATCGGCGGCGGGATGCAGCTTTATTATTACCGCACCCATTCGAAGACTGGCGACGGCGCGCGGCAGAAGCAACAGAACTAACGTTTATTTGCAGGCGGGTCATATTGCCCAGAATATCCAGTTGCAGGCGGTCTGTCTTGACCTGGGTTCAACAACTATCGACGAGTTTGAAAGACAGGCTGTCAGTGCGGCCTGTAAGCTGCCGAGAAATATCGATCCCATTTACTTGATTAGCGTGGGGTACCCGGGAATTCAAACGACACCGGATACCGACGATCAGAAGGAGAACCTGCCGAAAAAAGCCGCGATAATAGTACCAAGCGTGAATTTTTCCGACCAGGAATTTTTTGAAACATTGAAAGCTCTCGATGCGGCGTCGGTGCAAAGGGTAATAGCGAGCACAAGAACGGGAGTTATACGGGGTATGTTTGGAAACCAGACCGAAGCGAATGCTCTGGTCAATCAAATAAGAGTGGATGATTACGATGCGATAATTTTCATAGGTGGTACAGGCATAATAGAATTTACATACGATTCCTACATTATGAATATGGTTCGGGAAGCGTTTGACAAAAGAAAGGTTATTGCCGCATCTTCCAGCGCACCGGCGATATTGGCCAACGCCGGCATATTAAAAGGCATTAAAGTAACGGCGACTCTTTCGGAAAGAGAAGTATTGAGGAAAAACGGCGCTATCTATACGGGCCTGCCACTCGAGCAGCATATGAAGATTATTACATGCAGCGGGCCGGCAATAGCGGTGACTTTCGCAAGAGCCGTCACGGACGCCATTACCGGGAGATAATATTTTTACGGAATCCGCACGTCGCCGCCCGAATTATAGCGGTTTGTAATCGGCAGCCTCCTGTCCCTTCCAAATGCCTTCGGTGTAATTTTCACGCCCGGCGGAGATTGCCTTCGCTTGTATTCGTTTCGGTCAACCATGCGTATAATCCGCAGAACGACATCCTTCGGCAGGCCGGAATCGACAAGCTCTTTTGCAGATTTGTCCTGCTCGACGTAACCTTTAAGAATCTCATCGAGCAGGTCATAATCCGGCAACGAATCGGTATCTTTCTGGTCGGGCTTTAATTCGGCGCTGGGCGGCCTTGTTATAACGTCGGGGGGGATGACTTTTTTGCCGGAGATTTTATTGATATGTTCGGCCAGATTATAAACAATTGTTTTCGGCACATCCTTGATTACCGCAAAACCCCCGGCAGTGTCGCCGTAGAGAGTGGAGTATCCGACCGCCGTTTCGCTTTTATTGCCGGTTGTCAGGACGAGAGCGCCGGCGCTGTTACTAAGTGACATTAGTATCGTGCCGCGAATCCTGGCTTGCAGATTTTCGTAAGCAATCCCTTCACTGCTCCAGCCGGCCACCGGTCTCATCGCTTCGTCGAAGCGTTCCAAAACGGGCTGGATTGGAATCGATAAAAATTCGATTCGGAGATTTTTTGCCAGCGTCTGGGCGTCACTTATCGTCTCTTCGCTGTTGAAACGCGTCGGCATTGTGATTCCAATTACGTTTTTGGCCCCTAAAGCGGCGGCGGCGATTGCAGCTACGACCGATGAATCGATACCTCCGCTCAGACCCAGCAGAACTTTCTCGAAGCCGTTTTTAAGCGTATAATCTCTCGTTCCGAGCACGAGCGCCTGGTATATTTCGTCTATCAAATCCTCCGGCTGCGGTGCTGACACCTGAAGCGGCACAATCTTCACGAGGCCGTCAGTTCCGGGGATTACTTCGGCGATGAGCAAATCTTCCTCGAATGCCTTCGCTTTGGTTATCGTCGCTCCGGTCGAATCGGCGAGTATGCTCCTGCCGTCGAAAACGATTTCATCCTGTCCCCCGACCAGATTGCAGTA
>JAFGBG010000207.1 GCA_016933295.1 Sedimentisphaerales bacterium
AAACACGCCCAGAAAAACGGCCACGACGTGGTTCTGCTCGATACGGCGGGGCGTCTGCACATCGACCAGGAAATGATGGCCGAAATTGAAGATGTGGCAAAAACTGTCACGCCTCATCAGATTTATCTGGTCTGCGACGCGATGACCGGCCAGGACGCCGTCAATTCCGCAAAGCAATTCAACGAACGTCTCGAGCTTGACGGTGTCATCCTCACCAAGCTGGACGGCGACGCCCGAGGCGGAGCCGCGCTGAGCGTCAAAGCCGTAACGGGCAAACCAATCAAATTTATCGGTATCGGCGAAAAGCTGGACAAAATCGAGGAATTTCATCCCGACCGAATGGCCGGCAGAATTTTAGGCATGGGCGATGTGGTCACGCTCGTCGAGAAGGCCCAGGAGCATTTCGAGGCTGAAGAAGCCGTTAAAATGCAGAAGAAAATGGCCAAAGGCAGCTTCGGCTTCGACGACTTTCTCAAGCAGATGCAGGCTGTCAAAAAGATGGGCGGCTTGAAAAGTATGCTAAAAATGTTGCCGGGCATGGGAGGCCAGCTCAAAGACCTGGATTTCGACGGGGCCGAAGTGGGCCGAATGGAAGCGATGGTCTATTCTATGACGCCCGCCGAAAGACGCGACCCGGACCTGATAGATTTGTCCAGGCGAAGAAGGGTTGCCACGGGTGCCGGTGTTAACGTTAACGATGTCGCCGGGCTGGTAAAAACTTTCAAACGCAGCCGCGATATGATGAAGGCCATAAGCGGCGGGGGTTTCGGCGGTCTTAAGGGCCTGATGTCCGGCGGTTTTAATATGGGAGCTATCGGCCAGATGATGGCCGGCGGCAAAAAAATCAAGCAGCGCTCCAAGAGAAAAAAAACCGAGCGGCGGCGGGGGAAATTAAAACGGCGATAAATAATAATATTTCTATCGAACAATATCTTGAGAAAATTGCTATATTCTCGGATAATAAATACGGCGAACTGGTTAGAAACCGGTTCCGGGATAGCCGGGGCGACAGCGAGCTGGCGATGCTGGCGGCCCCGAGCGCCGAGGAATTGGGCCAGTTAAAAAAGGCCGTGGCGATAATGACGCCGTCGGAAAAGCAGAATGCGGCAAATCTGACGGACGAGCAGATACAGAAAATCGCGGGCGACGCCGGGATTGAACCGGCGAATTTCGCCATTTTTATTAACGGCTATGTTTTACAATGTAAACGCGTTTCGTGACGTAAGATGTGAAAGTCACGAAAATTGATTATAGATAAAAGAAAGGAAAATTATGGCAGTAAAAATCAGAATGACACGAATGGGCAGGCGGCATCGACCGTTCTTCAGAATCAATGCGATCGAATCCCGCGTGCCGCGTGATGGAAGAATATTGGAAAAGCTGGGTCATTACGATCCTATCGAAAAAGACCAGGCAAAACAAATCGTACTCAACGAAGAGCGCGTCAAATACTGGCTTGACAATGGGGCGATACCGAGTGACACAGTCTCACAGATTCTGCTTCGTCATGGCATTAAAAGCAAATACGCAGAAGAAAAAACCGCTCGACGGGCAAAAGCCAGGGCGATTGCTGTGAGCAAAGGCAGGCTCTTTGACAAAGCCCAGAAAATAGCCGCTCAGAAAGAAGCTGAAGCAAAGGCTAAAGCAGAAGAGGAAAAGACAAAAGCCGTGGAAGAAAAAGCCAAGGCTGAAGCTAAAGAAAAAGCCGAAGCAGAGAAAAAAGCCAAAGCCGATGCAGAGGCAAAAGCCAAGGCCGAAGCCGAGGCTCAGGCCAAAGCTGAGCAGGAAAAAGCAGAGGCTCAAGCCGAACAAGAGGCTACGCCCCGGGCGGAAGAAAAAACCGAGACCGAAACCGAGGAAAAAGCAGAGCCTGGAACAGAGGAGAAAACCGAAGGTTGATAAAACTTTCGGTCGTAAGGTGAACGAAATATTTAGCCCCGCGTTTTCGGCGCGGGGCTTTACCTTTACAATAACGGCAAAAATTAATTGCTTAAATCATGCCGGGATGATTCTAAACGATGATTAGGATTGATGTTCTTACGCTTTTTCCGCACGTATTCGATTCGCCGCTGAGCTGCTCGATACTAAAAAGAGCGCGCGATAACGGCCTGCTCGAAATCGCCCTTACCGACGTACGGGATTTCTCCACGGATAATTACAGGAAGGTGGACGACAAACCCTACGGCGGCGGACCGGGAATGGTGATGATGCCGGGGCCCGTCTTCGACTGCTACGAGCATGTCAGGCAATTATCGCCGGAAAAAGGGCGCACCATCCTGCTCAGTCCACAGGGGCAAAAATTCGACCAGGCAAAAGCAGTAGAGCTTAGCAGGGAAAAACGTTTGATACTAATAGCCGGCAAATACGAAGGATTCGACGAAAGAATCCGCACCGGTCTCGGGGCCGAACAAATCTCCATCGGAGATTATGTCCTCAACGGCGGCGAACTGGCGGCGATGGTGATCATCGATGCCGTAGTCAGATTGCTGCCCGGCGCTCTCGGCGACGAAGATTCGGCAAAAAATGATTCGTTCAGTGAAGGTCTTTTGGAATACCCACAATACACCAGGCCGGAAGTTTTTCGCGGCATGAAAGTGCCGGAGATTCTTTTGAGCGGCGACCACGCAAAAATCGCCGAGTGGCGAAAGCAACAGTCGCTTGAACGTACAAAAAATAACCGACCCGATCTCTTAAGAAAGAGAGGATAGTGAACAATGAAAATTAAATCAGAATCAAGTAATACAAAATCTCATGAACTGGCCAAATTATTACCAAGTGGTCCGAAGTCTCTCGGACCTGTCCCCGACCTCGAAGAGCATGTCCAGCCCGACTGGTGGCGGTATATTTTCAACTCGATTTACCTCAAAACAGACGGGGACGTAATCGACGACGCCCAGATAACCGCAAGGGAAATCGACGTGTTTTCGGATATTCTCAAACTTTCGCCGCAGGATAAAATACTGGATTTGTGCTGCGGGCAGGGCCGGGCATCCCTCGAGCTGGCCAGAAGAGGCTTCAGCAACGTCGAAGGTCTGGATCGCTCCCGTTATCTGATTCAAAAAGCCAGGTCGCAGAGCAGGAAAGAGAATCTGAGCGTTAAATTCAGAGAAGGTGACGCCAGAAAGCTGCCGTATCAGCCGGACTCTTTCGATGTGGTCATGGTTCTGGGCAACAGTTTCGGCTATTTCGAGTCGGCACGGGAAGACGTCCGCGTTCTTAAGGAGATTTTACGGGTCCTCAAGCCGTGGGGCAAACTTCTTATCGACGTCACGGACGGCGAATATCTCAAAAGAAAATTTCAGCCGAGGTCGTGGGAATGGATAGATAAAAATTACTTCGTCTGCCGCGAACGTTCGCTCTCGCACGACAAACAGCGGCTGATTTCCAGAGAAGTCGTCACGCACGTAAAAAAGGGAGTTATCGCGGACCAGTTTTACGCCGAGCGTCTTTACACGAGGAAAGCCCTGGAAGATTTGTTGCGCTCGACGGGCTTCAGCGATGTCACGGTGCACAGGCAGATAACGGCGGAATCCCAGCGCAATCAGGACCTCGGCATGATGGAAAAACGTATAATTACCACCGGCCAGGTCAGGAAGGAATGGACGGCCGTCAGGAGGAAAAAGGAACTTACCAATAATATCGGCGTTATTTTGGGTGACCCGACCAAACCCGATCCGCTCAAGCCGTTGTGTGTTTTCGACGACGACGATTTCTACACCATCGACCAGATGAAAAACGCGCTGCGCGACCTGAACAAATACAATATCACATACCTGACCAGCCACGAAAGTTTATACAAAGACCTGGTGGACCTTAAATCGAAAGTGGACTTCGTGGTCAACCTTTGCGACGAGGGTTTCTACAACGACCCGACCAAGGAGCTGCATGTCACCGCATTACTGGAGATGCTGGGCATTCCATATACCGGCAGCGGCCCGCAGTGTCTGGCGTTTTGCTACGACAAGTCGCTCATACGCGGAATCGCCAAGGAGACGCTTGTCCCCGTGCCGGAAGGAATCTTTATCCAGCCGGAGGACGATATTTACGGGCTCTCGTTCGGCCTGCCCGTTCTGGTAAAGCCGAATTTCGGCGACTCCAGCTTCGGAATCACCCAGCGCAGTGTTGCATACAGCATGGAGGAATTGGTCAACGCCGTGGCGGAAATCAGGGAAAAGTTCGGTTACGAAAAACCGATTCTCGTCGAGGAATTTCTCACGGGAAAAGACATTACCATCGGGATAATCGGAAATCTGCCGGAACCGTATATGGCCCTGCCTGTTATCGAGGAAGATTATTCGGCACTGCCGCCGGAGTTGCCGAGAGTCTGCGGCTACGAAGCCAAGTGGCTGCCGGATTCGCCGTACTGGAACATCAAATCCGTCCCGGCCAATCTGCCCGAGGCGACGGAGAAATACGTTATCGAATGCTGCCTGAAACTTTTCGAGCGGCTCGAATGCAGGGATTACTGCCGTTTCGACTGGAGACTGGATGCCAAAGGCAATCCGAAACTTCTCGAGGTAAATCCCAATCCCGGCTGGTGCTGGGACGGCCATCTGGCCAAGATGTCGAAGCTGGCCGGTATGACTTATTCCGACATGCTGGGAGCGATTATTCACGCCGCAGAGCTGCGTCTGGGTATCCAGCCCGCCGCGGGTCAAAAGAACGGCAAAGAACAGGATTCGCCTAATCCGTCGGCTCAAAGTAAAATCAGCCCTTAAGCAGGAAAGGAATTTATTTGGGCAACAGCCGATTGAGATGCGTCCCTGATTATTTTCTGATATTGATCCTGATTATGGCCGTAGCAGATTGAGGATGGTTTGAAACTCTTTCGTGCCGGGGCGGACCTCCGCATCGGCGGTTCCCCAGAGCTCGTCGGTGAATGCAGCTTCTGTAACGGTGAAATAAACGTGTCCGTCGCCAAACAGCGCGTTTAATCCCGTGGGTCGATTACCGGAGACATGGGACAATTTGCTTTTTTGCCAAATAGCATCGGTAACAACCGTCCTGTTGGGATTGAGATCGATATAATTCGAGGCAACCTGTGGAAATCCGTTTTCATCCAGCTTTCTGCTTTGTGGATAATAAGAATATCCGATTCTTACCCATTGGTTTAAGCTCATTTCCGTGTTGTAGTTTTGCGGAAGAGTTCCCCACGGCGGAGGAGAGTTATAGTTTTTGAATTTGAGCCAGTCGATTTTGGAAGAAGGGCAATAAAAAATTTCCGGTTCCGTTATTATCCCTGACGAATACAGCAATCCCAGCTTCATCGGAGTTGACCCGCTCGGGCCCTTGACATAATCGCCGTCCCCTCGATAGGCGGTATATGGATGGCCGGGATCTTCGTTTTCCGGGAGCTTTCCATCTTCCGCATCGGAGTACAGGACAAGACCTACACCAATCTGCTTGAGGTTCGCCCCGCATCTTATCTTTCTGGCCTGTTCTTTTGCTGAGTTTAAGCTCGGCATTAAAATACCCATTAATAATGCTATGATAGCAATAACAACCAGCAATTCTATCAATGTAAAGCCATTTTTCCTCATCTTAACACCTTGTCAATAACGAGGTCGTCCCAATGCACACAATAAATCCCAAATAAAGTAAGTTACCATACACTTGATTTAAATTTACATTAATGTTCATACCAATTTTAATACGAAAAATTAAGGTCAAATGTTCCCTTGAGCAGGAAGATAATTGACTCCTGGGAGCATAAATAACAGCTTTGATGATAAAGCTTCTTCCAAAAAGGTTAAACACAAATGCTTACTTCAGCGTGTTTATATTATTCTCAGGTTTGGTATAGTCCACAAATTTGGTCGGGTCCGTGCCGTTGAGATGCTCTTCGATATTAGTGTAACCGTCTTTATCCTTGTCCTTCGGGCCGTCGGACGCATCTTCTGGATCGAAGCTGAAGCGTTGTTCCCATTCGTCCGGCATGCCGTCGTGGTCGCTATCTGCAGGCGCCGGTGCGGATTTCAGTTCGGGCCAGCCTCCGACTTCGCTCGGATCGAGTACAACTCCCTTGCCGAATGTTGTTTTGCCAGTTTTCACTTCTTTGATGATGCGTGTGTCCACGGAGTCTCGTTTAGGCAGTGTCGCGCCCACATCAGCCAATACCATTTCATAAGCTTTTTCAGCGGAGACCGTCTGCACGGGAGCGAATGCGACCGGTTTGTCAACGAGCCACTGCATCGCGCCACCTACACCGGCAGCGTTGTTCCTGGAAATTGCCTCATTGCCTTCCCAGAAGTTGCCCGATATGTACCATGCCGTGGTCGTTATCTTCGAATAACTTCCCACATCATCGATTGTTGCAAAACCTTCTTTTGTGCTGTTTGGGCCCGGCTTGAAATAGTTGTTAACTATGTTAACGCTGCATGGTTTGCCGTCGAAAGTGCGATGGCCAAAGTTGAAAATCACACTGTTGCGGAAGTCCATGTTGTGCGTTTGGTAATTGTTGTTGCCGCCGATGCTGGGATTCCGACCCGGGCAGTTGGCAATGAGAAGATGGTGATAGGAAGCATTCACCCCGCCCAGCGACGCCGCATATCCGTGTTTGTTGTGATGAAGCCCCTCTGAGACAATGCACCATTGGATCGTAATATTCTTTGCCCCGTGCCAGGTGTTGAAGGTTTCATCGCATCCCCAACTCATGCTGCAGTGATCGACAACAACATTTTCGGCACCGTCGATGCCCATCGCATCGTCGTTTCTTCCCGTCTCATTTCCTCGGCGAATGCGCAGGTAGCGCACAACTACGTCGTTGGCTCTAATCATAAATTTGCGGTTTTTCAAACAGATGCCGTCGCCCGGCGCAGTCTGGCCTGCGATGGTGATGTTGGGATTGCGAATCGTCAGGTCGCTTTTCAGTTCAATCGTACCAGAAACATTGAACACGACGATGCGCGGCCCATCCGCTTCCACTGCTTCCCGAAAACTGCCGGGGCCGGAGTTGTTCAGGTTCGTCACCGCAATAACCTTTCCGCCCCTGCCGCCGCGAGTCATCGAGCCATAACCCTCCGCTCCGGGAAAGGCTGGGACAGACGGCACATCCGCTGCTATTACACTCGAACTCAGTGCTAAAATGACAGCGTACAGAAAGAGACGGCAAATGTGCGGATATGAAGGCTGAGGAAAGAAGATTTTTCTGACAACGATTGTGAGGGACGTGCTTTGAGATGCGCAGGCTCGCCGGCTTCCGACGAGTCCGGCCTTCTTTGGTGTATCCGATGCATGAATTCGGAGATAATTTCTAACAGGGGTGCAAAATGAATCTTTGAGCTTTTTTGCCGTCATGATTTTATCCTTTCTGTTTTTCTATTCATAGATGTCTCTGGTTCCTATACTGTGAGTGCAAATCTGATTTAGTTATGGTATGACTGTCACGATCACACGCTGGTAACGTGTCAGGCGGGGGGTGCCGTGGTCCGTGACGGCGAGTATAATGTGCATAGTGCCGGTCCCGGGCGGCATCACACGGCTGGTTTTGACTTTGAGCCAGGCTTTGGGCTGGTCGAAACCGATGATGTCATGCTTTACACCTGTACGGGCGTTCGACATAGCGCGTGTGCCTGCCTCCTCATAGCAGAACCATTCGTAGGAAAGTGCATCACCGTCCGGATCGGTCGAGCCCGTTGCGCTGAGGTTAACACGCTCGCCGGGCCTGGCGGTGATCATGGCAGGATGATCAAGCTTTGGGACCGGCGGGTGATTCGCCTTGTCATAAGGTTTGATGGTCCAGTCCATTCGTGCGGCGAAGTCATTCTGGTAGGCGGATCGCCAGCGCCAGATGGTCGCGTGATTGGTAGTGTGCCATTCGCCATCGTTGCCCAGAACTTCATCCTGGACATTGGTCCAGATAGGGCGAGTCTCCGGTTCCATGAACCATTTTTCCATGCGTGGCGTGTAAAGCTCGTAACGACCGCCCCAGCCTCCCCAGTTCGGATGCTCGGGATAGCTCAGACCGTTGTTGACGAGATTTAGAAAAGATGGACTGTCGCCTTCCATCATAAATTGCCAATGGGGGTATACGGCACCCAATGGGCCCTTGCTGCGGATATTCCGGTCGAGCCATTCGTTGGTCACCAGAGAGAAGTCGGCTCCGCCAAAGCGGCCGTGGAATTTATCGCCGCCGATGGCGATCCATGTCGCGTGGTGGAAACCGCCGCCGGCATTGACGCCCGGAGTTACGATGTAAAATAGATCCGGGAACTCTTTGCGTATCCACGGGCCGCTGTCATCCTGATCGGAGATGGCGTAAACGCGGAGCTTGGCGACAAATTTGGCCAGTTCGTCTTGGGACCGAGTCGCACGGACATTCCAAAGTGCCTGGGCGAGCACGTTCGGGCCGCCCCAGACGGTCACCCATATCGGCCGGGTATCATCGCAATCTACGGCGTGTATCAAAAGCTTTGACCCTGGTGAATTCTTGCCTTCGCCCACGCCCTGCATCCCGTCGATGGGTATTCCCTTCGAGATGCGCTTCTGCAGGTATTCCTCTGTGGGATATCCGGGTTCGTGTAGTTCCAGGTTGTCACGTACTTTTCCATAGGCCTCGACTATTTGCAGGATGCGATCCGGATTGACCCGTCCGTTCACGTGGGTGGCGATTAGGCCTTCGATATCCAAGTGGTTTGCGTAAGTCATTAAGCGGACCATTGACATCTGGTCATCCGGATCACCCCCAATGTCAGTAAGAACGACAAGGCGGGATTTCTCTGCTGCCGAGGCGATAGCGCAAGCCACACTCAGAACGACAAAGAGCATCAAATATATGCTTCGGCCCTGCGGGGCGTTGCAGAATTTAGAGTCGTATAACATAACTTTAGAATCATACATCCCGAATCCCTTTAAATTTCGTCAATATTCACTTATGTACCAGATAACAAAATATCCTGCAACTGACTTTAAACGGCTATGTGTGCTGATGCCGCACCGTTTCCTGTAATATCAAAGACTTTGTCCGTTTGATTCGACCAGGCTGTTCAGATAAATCTCAAGATTAGTGTATCCATCTTTGCCAATTTCATTTCCATCTTTTGGATCTTCGGGATTCAGGCCGTTGGCTTTTTCCCAGTTGTCCGGCATGCCATCGTGATCTCCATCGGCAGGCGCCGGTGCGGATTTCAGTTCGGGCAAGCCGCCAACATCGCTGGGACTATCGATAATGCCATGATCACCATATTTTGCTGTTCCGTGAAGTACATCATCAATAATATCTGCATCTACTCTATCACGTGTGGGTAAAGAACAGCCTGCCTTGTCAAGAACAGAGTTATAGGCATCTTGTGGGGATTCTTGATTAATAGCCATTGCATCCCATGGCAAACCTAATTTTATGTAATTACTACCATCTACACCCTTCCAGTTGTCGGCAGTAACATCGGGATAGCCATCCACGTAATTATCGGCAACATACCAACTGCCCTTGTCGTCACTGGAACGCGCGGAAGGTTCGGCAATTCGATCCCTCACCCCGCTCCCCGTTGCCGGCCCCGGCTTATAATAATTGGCAATCATGTTAATCGTAGAATGTTCAATTGGCGGATTTCGTCTATCACCACTTTGATGAGCTTCACCCCCATAGCAGCTGGCATATTCCCAATTATAAAGTACGTTGTTTCTGTAATCATTATATCCGCAGCCTGAGGCCCAACGTGGGTTTCGACTTGCATTGTGTGCAATCAGGTTATGATGCCAGGTGCCATAGTTGTTTCCCCAGATACCCCCAAATCGATGTTCATCGGTGGTGCCTTTGGGACAGGCTTCCGAGATAATGCACCATTGAACGGTTGTGTTCTCATTATGGTAGAGAGTCAACGTCTCATCGGTACTCCAACTAGCTGAAACATGGTCGAAGATAATATTCTTATGATACCTGCCACCTATTCCGTCATTTTCACCCATGGCAGGGTCAAACCTTACGCGAATATACCGGATGATGATGTTGTCTGCATCGGTAGAAAGGTTCCCTCTAATACAGATACCATCGCCGGGTGCCGTTTGTCCGGCAATTGTAATGTTGTCATTTTTGATAGAATAATTGCCATTAATCGTACCCGAAACCCTGAATACGACAGTCCTGGGACCTGAAGCGCCAATCGCTGCGGCGAAACTGCCGGAACCGGAGCTATTAAGGTTGGTTACTTCGATTACTTTGCCGCCCCGCCCTCCAACAGTATATTTTCCGTATCCTTCGGCGCCGGGGAATGCTATTTGCTGCGAATAAATGGTACTCGTAAAACACAACAATAAAATAAACGGTAAAACTGATTTTGTAACATTTGCTAATTTCATTCTTACTCCTCTGTTCATATTTTTTTTTAATTGTTTGACTTTTTGTTATGCTATTCAATCTCGACGACCACCCGCCGATACCTCGTTAATGGCGGCGAACCGTTATCGGTTACCTCGCAGATTATATGGATGGTTTTCCCTTTGCCGGCTTCGCCGGGTACCTTGAATGAGGCATTTTGTTCGGCGGCATCCCGGATTTCAATGGTTCCATCATAGGTATCCGCTTCCCCGTACCGCCACCAATGGTAGGTCAATTCGTCGCCGTCGGGATCCGTTGTTCCTTTTGCACTCAGTGACACCATTTCCCCGGGCCGGACTTTTAAGTCACGGGCATGGGCGATCACAACCGCCGGCTGGTGGTTGGCTTCGGCATAAGATTTCACACACCAGTCGGCTCGTGCCGCCCAGTCGTTTTGAAATGCTTCGCTCCAGCGCCAGATGGGTTTGAGGTACGCCATGAGTTCCTTGTCGTTCTGGATATTCTTTCGCATACGCTGGCGTCCCCAGGCCGACGACGAGTACCATCTTCCCTCCGGATACTGATACCCCGGCTCCTGTACAGGATCGAGCCAGGTATTTTCGCGGACCTTAACATAACGACCGCCCCAACCACCCCAGTCGGGGGATTCGGCGCTGCGCAATCCGGTCACAATCGTATGCATGAAGGAAGGTGAATCCCCCTCGGACCGGAAGCGCCCGTCGTCATGCGCTTTATATAACGCGCACAAGGGACCGTGGTCCTGTAAAATATTTTCCTTCATCCACGCGGCGGAAAAGAACTTGTGTTTTTCCTCGGGTATAATTTTATCCCAATTGTATGCGATGGCTATAAACTGGTCGGAGATAATCGTCGGGATGTTGAACTTGCCCCAATGCGGCCGAATGTAGTCCTGATAGGTGGAATCCTGCTCCCAGATAAAAAAGAAGCGGATCTTTTTCGCTACGTAAGCCATCTTTTCCGGATGCTCTTGTTCGATGGTTTTCAGTGCCCGGGCGATGGTGTTTGGACCACCCCACGCCTGGAGCCACAGGGACTGATTATCCGCTTCGTCCAGCAGGACCTTCACGATGTACTGCGATCCGGCGGTAATCTCATCCATCTCCCCCTCGGCCTTGACGTTTCCCAGCAGCGTGCGTGCCTGCAGGTATTCGGGCGTGGGATAACCGGGGTCATGTTTGATAAGATTCGGATAGACCTTCGCGTAGGCATTCAGGTACGGCTGGATCCAGTCATCCCCGGCCCAGTTGTGACCGTGCGAGTGATATTGCGAGCTCGATGTGATAATCGCTTCGATGTCCCATTCATTGGCATAGAGCAGGAACCGGACCATCGAACACTCGTCGTCAATCTCTCCGTCCGATGTCGCAATCACACGCGGCCTGCCATCCGTGGAACCGGGTTCGATATTCGCCAGCTGCGCAGGTATGGCAACAACAGGGCCGGACACATTTTCAGATGGTTCGGTTACAGCTTGCCCCGGGATGGACTGAATAACAAGCCTGTCCAGGAGTACACCGGTTTCCCCGCAGGTGATCGAGATCGGGTACTTCTTCTTTTCCGTGATATTGACAGAGAACGACCCTGATTCAGTAAGAGTGGCGTGTATTGAAGGGTAGAGGCGTTCCCGGGTTTGACCTATCGCGACATAAACGGCGTCCTGCTCCGGGGCCGGGGCATACATGTCGAGGTACACCTTATACACCCCGCGATCCAGTTCGACTTCGCCTTTGGCTTCCGCACTTTCGACATCGAACGCAACGACTTTGCCGCTGGCCGACTCAAGGTCTTTTACCTGGGCATTGGACAACTCGAGGCTCTCGACCTCAATTGCTACTTCGGCCGCCTCTGCAGGAACGATAAAAAATATCACGCAGAGCAGAATCAATACAATATTTGACAATAAACTTGATTTTTTCATGTTTCTGTTACTCCCTTTTGACTAAAGCGGTACTATTGACAGGAATTTTGTTTTTTGCCGTAAATATGGTATGCGATGAATTCTTCTGATAAAGTCTATCGGCACACCCCAAGACATCATACTCCTAACCGTGCGATACATTTTCAGAATATTGTGCCGTACCGGACATTCTCTTAGTTCACAATATGCCGGCATATTAGCCTAATAAAACCTGAAAATCAAGATAAATCTCAATGCAATCAGACGACAGTACTGCTGCGGCCTTAAAAAACTTGATAACATCACATAGGGGCGTATAATACAAAAGGATATCCAGATAAGCCTCTGTCATTCTGAGGCTCCAGCCGAAGAATCTGGATAATGAATAAAATCAAAATGCAAAATGTAAAGTGCAAAATTAAGGAAGTCGTCCCGGCTTGCCGGGA
>JAFGBG010000208.1 GCA_016933295.1 Sedimentisphaerales bacterium
GTTACCACCAACAGCCGGGCCGGTTATTACGAGGCCTTTATGGGCAATGAGGGTTCGCTGAACATTTCCGAAAAACACAGTAAATGGAACGGTATCTATCGCGAGAAATGGGTCCCGGCAAAACAATGGGAGCAATGGTGCAAAAAAGATTACATCAAGGCCATCGAAGAAGAGTCCGAAGAACCTATGCCCGCCGGTGTCGTGCTGGAAGTGCGTCCTACGCCGCTGCCTCCTCAGTATGAAATTCTCGCGCCGATGGATAAGCCGGTCCACCAGCCGCACCTCGAGAATTTTTTCGATGCGATTCGCAACGGGAAGAAACTTAACTGCCCGGCGGAAATCGGATATGAAACCGCCGTGACCGTGCTGAAAGTCAACGAAGCCGCGGACAGCGGCAGCAAGCTGACCTTCGAGCCGGCGGAATTTAAGGCTTAGCCGAAGTTATAATATTTCTTCACGGCCTCCTGGACGTTCCAGTTGCATTCGAGACCTTCGGGGAAGACCACGAGGTCGCCGGGGCCGAAGCTGACCGCATCCCTGCCGTCGGAGACCGTAACTTTGCCTTCGATTAAAAGGCATGTTTCCTTTTCGGTATATACCCAGTCGAAGGTGCTTGCCTCGCATCTCCAGATGGGCCAGGACTGGCAGGCGGCGGTTTCTTCATCGGACGGTTTTTTGACAATTACATCTTTTACTGTCGGCATATCATTTTACTCCTTTGACTATTTTCGTTCGAGAGGTTATTATAATACCGGCGGATATATTAGAAAAGAGAATATTAAGCCGTAAAATCGAATAACAGCTCGAACGGACATTTTTGCGCAGGGAGAAAAAATGTTAGCCAGACTGCACAGCGTCACACTTGAAGGTATCGAGGGAATAATTTGCGAGGTCGAAGTCGATATCGGGCGGGGCGGATTCGACAAGTCCATCATAGTCGGCCTGCCGGATGCCGCGGTAAAGGAAAGTATCGAGAGGGTAAGAAGCGCCATCATAAACAGCGGCTTCAGGCACCCGAAAAAACAGTCGCTGATAAATCTCGCCCCGGCGGACGTAAAAAAGGCCGGCCCGGCCTTCGATCTGCCGATTGCGCTGGGTATGCTCGTAGGCAAGGATACTTTCTTAAGCTCGGACATCTCAGATATGGTCGTTGTCGGAGAATTGGCCTTGGACGGCAGGGTGCGGCCGGTCAACGGCGTGCTGAGTATGGCGATGACCGCGGCGGCGGATGGTTTTCGCCGGATGATTGTCCCTCTGGAAAACGCCAGAGAAGCGGCGGTAGTTACCGATATCGAAGTCTTCGGAGTCGGCTCACTCGCCCAGGTGGTCGGCTACATCTCGGGGCAACTGCCGCTCGAGCCGACGACTGTCGATGTCGATGGTCTTTTCAACGTCCGGGCGAATTACGATGTTGACTTTGCCGACGTCAAGGGGCAGGAATCCGTCAAGCGTGCGCTTACTGTAGCAGCCGCCGGAGGTCATAATATAATGATGATAGGCCCGCCCGGCGCGGGAAAAACAATGCTCTCTCAGAGACTGGCGACGATTCTGCCGCCTCTGTCATTAGAGCAATCGCTGGAGACAACACGCATATATTCGTCGGTCGGGCTTTTGGGCAAAAACAAAACACTGCTCGCAACGCGGCCCGTGCGAATGCCTCACCATTCGGCCAGCGGCCCGGCTCTCGTCGGCGGAGGACCCATGCCCCGGCCCGGCGAATTGTCTTTGGCTCATTTCGGAATTTTGTTCCTTGATGAATTCGTCGAATTCCCCCGGCACGTTCTGGAGATGATTCGCCAGCCGCTGGAGGACGGCTTTGTCATAGTCTCCCGCGCCAAAAAAACAATTCGCTTCCCGGCCCAGTTTATGCTCGTCGCGGCGATGAATCCATGCCCGTGCGGATATTACGGCAGCGACGCCAGACGATGCAATTGTACGCCGGGCCAGATTAAACGATATCTCTCGAAAGTCTCCGGGCCTTTGGTGGATAGAATTGATATCCATATCGACGTCCCGGCGATTAGTTTCAGAAAGCTCCGCTCTAAATCGGGCCAGCTCGACTCGGCTGCGATGCGTCAGGAAGTCACCAAGGCCGCCGCCGTACAGGCCGGGCGCTTTGGCGACGGCAAAACTCACTCGAACGCCAGAATGAGCCACAAGCAGGTGGAAAATTTCTGCCGCCTCGACTCTGCAGGCGAGCTTATGCTCAAGCACGCAATGGCGGAATTCGGCCTCTCCGCACGCGCCCACGATAAAATCTGCAAGCTCGCCCGGACGATAGCGGATTTGGCCGGAGCCGAAAATATCGCCTCCGAGCATATCGCTGAGGCCATAAGCTACCGCAAATTAGACAGAAAACTATAAATTCCGTTCACTTGCTTTATCCAAAGGAAAGAATTAAAAATTTTGTTTTAATTTTGTCCGGTTTTTGATTATCCTTTGGCGGCACAATGTCATTTTTTGAATAGTCAGGAAAGTATGGCAGAAATAAAAGAACGCGAGCAGTGGCACAGCAGGGCGGCGTTTATCATGGCGGCAATCGGCTCGGCCGTGGGACTGGGAAATGTGTGGCGGTTTCCGTATGTGGCGTATTCCAGCGGAGGCGGGGCGTTTTTGATTCCCTATTTTGTAGCACTTTTCACCGCCGGGATTCCAATGCTGATTCTCGAGATGGGACTCGGACAGCGAATGCAAAAAGGCGCTCCCCTGGCCTTCGGTCGGATTCGCAAACCGCTACAATGGTTCGGCTGGTGGGCCGCCGGACTAAGCGCAGGAATCGTCATCTATTACTCCACCATCCTGGCATGGTCCTGGGTGTATCTGTGGCATTCTTTTGACTTGGGTTGGGGCAGTGATCCGAAGACATTTTTTAACGATTCTGTACTGAATATATCTTCGGGGCCCGGCGAAATCGGCTGGCCGGTCCTCTCGCTGGTCATCGGAATGGCGCTAACCTGGCTGACGGTTTACTTGATTCTGAGAAAGGGTGTGCGTAATGTCAGCAAGGTCGTTTGGGTAACAGTCCCTCTGCCGACGTTGTTGTTGGCTATCCTGCTGATTCGCGGTCTGACTCTGCCCGGCGCTATGGACGGGATTCGTTATTATCTGACGCCGGATTTCAGCAAGCTGGCGCAGCCCGATATATGGCTGCGCGCCTACGGCCAGATATTCTTTTCGCTCAGCCTGGCATCCGGCGTAATGATCGGGTACGGCTCTTATCTCGGTAAAAAGGCAGAAATCACCAACAGCGCCCTGATTACCGGCCTGGCGAATTGCGGCACGAGTTTTTTCGCCGGATTTGTGGTATTTTCCATCCTGGGCTACCTGGCGAATGTCCAGGGTCTTGATGTTGACAAAGTGGTGACCAAAGGCACGGGACTTGCCTTTGTCGCCTTCCCGACCGCTATCAGCAAGCTGCCGTTCCTGAATTCGGTCTTCGGCATGATTTTTTTCGTCACGCTTCTGACTTTGGGAATCGATTCGGCTTTCGCCCTGCAGGAGGCGTTTACCACCGGATTTTACGACAAGTGGAAAATCCCCACGGGTAAACTTGCCGGAATATTCGTACTTGTCGCCTTTCCGGTTTCGCTGATCTTTGTCACTCGCGGCGGATTCTACTGGTTCGATATAGTCGATAAGTGGATTTGTGATTTCGGTCTTGTCCTCTCCGGTCTGGTCCAATGTATTATCATAGGCTATATCTATAAGGTGGAGGACTTTCGCGGTTATCTCAATACGAATTCCGAGGTTCGGCTGGGAAAATGGTGGGTCTGGGCCCTTCGCTATGTTACCCCTGCCGTGCTGATCGTCATCCTGTGCGTCAACTTCTACACTGAGATTACCGAAGGCTATGAAAACTACCCCCGCTGGGCGACTCTGCTCGGCGGATGGGGAGTCGTTCTGTTCTGGGCCGCACTCGGATACTATTTATGGAAACGTCCCTCGAAATCCGACGTTCTTTAAGGGAGATTGATTTATGCCGCTCTCTGCATGGCTAATGTTCATATTCGGCTGTATTGTCCTGTACGGCGGACTCGCATTATGCATCGCGCTCGCCATCCGAAAAGGTAAAAAGTCAAAAACGGACGATGAACCGCCGCTTTTATCTTCCTGATTGCAGCCGGGGACACGGCCTGTGTCGTTTTGGGGGGACTATCCTGCCCTCAAGGCAGGACCAACATAATAATCGAAGAGATTACTATTATCTGCAATGTACCTCACCAGATATGAACTCGATTGAGCCAACAGTTAATTGTGTAAATGTAAAAGCCCCGATACCGTACTTCGCATAATTATTTGACTTGCTTTTCATCTTTTACTACTAAAAAACATAGTAAAGGAGTTTTTCTGAAGGCCTTAAAGTCATTGACTTTGCCGCATATGAGCTTATATACTTCTACGGGAATAAACAAAACTCACAGGTCTCGACACGGAAAGGATATATATCGTGAAACATACATTTTCTGTTATTATTATCGCCGCCGGATTATGTTTCCCTTCATCCTGCTGGTGTTCCGGTCAGGGTACTGACACAAACGCACTTGTCTCATCGGTACGCACGGTTAATGGCGAACCGGCCCTGTTCGTCAACGACCGGCAAAAGAGTTTAATCCTTGCCGCCCCGTATCAGCAAGGCCCCCGAGACTTCAACACGTTTCGCGCCGGAGGTATTGAAATCTTCAACTTTTATCTACGTTTCCCATGGACCGGTCCGGAACAATGGGACTTTAGTCGCCCGGACGCCAAGCTGGATGAATATCTTGCGATTGATCCCAATGCCCTCTTCCTGCCGCGTATCCTTTTGCCGCCGGGCTCATGGTTTGGCCAGATGTATCCCGACGAGATTACACGCAGGGACGACGGCACACCGGCGGGAATGTTCGGGCGCGGGCCTCATCCGTCCTTTTCATCCGAGGTCTATCGGCGGCTCTCCCACAAACTGATGATTGCCTTCATCACACATCTGGAAGAAAAATACGGCAATAACATTATCGGTTATCAGGTAGGTAATGGTTTCGGCGGAGAATGGCTGCCTTTCAACTCGTTCTGGGAGATACGCGGAAACCAACCACGGCCGACAAAGTTCGGTGTCGAGGATTATAGTCCGGCCTCCATCCGAGGTTTTCGCGTCTGGCTAAAAAACAAATATCAGGACGTGGATGCTTTACGGCGGGCGTGGGGCGATCCCAACGTAACCTTCGATACCGCCGAAGCGCCTGATGAAGCGGCACGCTATAATCCCGGCAAAGGGATATTCTTCGATCCTGCATTCAGTTCACAGGTCCCGGATTTCCTCCAGTTCTTCAATGACGCCCTTGTCGATGTCCTCCTGGAAAACGCCGCATGGATTAAAGAGATCACACATCGCAAAAAAATCGTAGGCAGCTTTTATGGTGCTCTGTGGCTGAATTTTCCCAACCTCAGCGGGAATCACTCCGGCCAACTTGGTCTGACCCGCGTTTTGAACTCCAGAGATATCGATTTTATCTGTAGCCCGTACACCTACGACAACAAACAATTAGGCGGCCCCCACAACGCTCAAAGCCTGCCCGAAGCAGCAAAGCTTCACGGCAAACTCTACTTCAGCGAAACCGATACCATGCTGCACGTTCTAAAGCGCCAATGGCGCTGGGGCGATTCGCTGCACAATCCGGAAAACTGGCAAGAGAGCAGGGCGCTGATGCTGCGTGACTTCGGTTACGTTTTTACCAAGGGAATAGGGATGTGGTGGACAGATTTATTCGGTCGCAATTTCGACGATCCACAAATAATAGCCTTTATGAAGCAACTGGAAGAGATCGATGAAGCCCACCTCCGGACGGACAAGCAATCGACCGCGGAAATCGCCGTCATTCTTGACGAGGCCTCGTTTACCTATTGCGGCGACGGCGAACCGATGTTCAATGCCCTACTTACCGCCCAGAAGCAATGGGAATTTGGCTTTATGGGTATGCCCTGGGAGCCCCACCTGCTAAGTGACATGGTCAATCCGAACCTGAGAGACTTTAAGATGTACATTTTTCTCAACACCATTAAAGTCTCGGCTGAACAGCGGGCCGCAATCCACGCACGTCTCAAACGCAACAGCGCTACCGCACTCTGGGTATATGCCACCGGTTATATCAACCAGACCTGCGACGTGAAAAATATCTCGGCTTTAACCGGAATCAATCTGGCAGAAGATATCTCTTCAGGCGAGTTACACGTGGACGTTACGCAATCGGACCATCCCATCACTCGAGGCCTGCCGCAAGGTCTGGCCTATGGGACGGATGAACGCATCGAGGATATAATCCGTTATTACGACCACCGGGTTTATCTTAAAGATCCGAGAGATCCGGGACTGGAACGCGATCTTCCGGGCTTTCGTATCAGCCCGCGGTTTTATGCCGACGATCCCGAAGCCACCATACTTGGTCTGCTGAGAGCAGGCATCGACAAACCTGGCCTGGTCGTTAAAAAGCAGGACGGCTGGACCTCCATCTACTCGGCCGCACCAATTGTACCGTCAGCCTTGCTGCGAGGTATCGCGCGACAGGCCGGAGTACATATTTATAGCGAGGCCGACGATGTAGTTTGTGCCAACAAGTACTTCCTCAGTCTCTATGCCCCCAGAGCGGGTAAGCGTACTATTCATCTGCCCCAGCGAGCCACGGTGGTAGATGTCTTAAGCGGCGAAGTAATTGCCGAAGATGTCACAGAATTTTCCCTTGAACTGCCGGAACACACCTCGGTTCTATACCAGCTCAAACCAACAAAGCCTGTTTTTCAAAGCTTATACGCCCCCACGGCGCCGGCTATGAGCACGGACCCACAAACATCCTTCTGGCGTGAGGCCCCGGCCATCACCCTTGAAAAGCATATCATCACCGGCGAATCTATGCCGCAGCTCAGTGCGGACATTCGTTCCCGCTGGACCGACGAGCATCTCTATTTTCTCTTTGTCGGTAAATACCAATCTCTCTATACCAGGCCCGATCCGAATCTGACTACGGAAACTTTTCGCTTATGGATGTGGGATTGCTTTGAGGCCTACATCGATAATCTCGACAATCCGCCCCATCAATACCGGGAATTACAAATATCGCCGCAGGGAGAATGGCTCGATCTGGCCATCGATTCGACGGTCGCCCGGCCGGGCTTGTCGGATGAACTTAACTGGGATTCGGGCATGCAGGTCAAAGCCCGAATCGATACAGACAAAAAGCTATGGATGGGGGTCATGCAGATCCCCTGGTCCGCCTTTATGTCACGTGCGCCTCGTGCCGGTGACTGCATCCCCGTCAACTTTTTCCGGCAGGATGGTCAAGGTCAACCCGCTCGTCGGGTAAATATGCCGGGACGAACCTTTATAGCCTGGCAACCCACCGGCCGTTGGAATCCGCATATTCCCGAAAATTTCGGAAATTTAATCCTTACCGGCCCGTAAATGCTCAAAGTCAATTTCCCGGCCGTCCTACGTAACCACCATAAGATTACCGATATCGTTATGAAAAAAAAATCTGTTAATTGAAATGCGAACTCTCAATTAGAAAATATATAACGGTCTTTTGTCTCAACGATGGAAAAAGACATAAATTCCTTATTTCGCGTTATTTTCTTGTTTTATCTGTAAGTTCTCGGGCAGATCTCCGTTACCAAACACCAACTATGTGCCTTTTTTAGATAGAGAAAAACATCGAAACATCTTTTCTATTAGAAAGGAGTAACATTATGTTGAGGCCACAATACTTACATAAAAGTATTTTAGTTTTCATAACGGTCTCTTCAGTTATGTTGTATATAGCCAAACCGGCCCTGGCCCAGAGAACCAATAGAAAAGACGGCGAATCCTCCGGCTCTGAACAGGCAAGCCAGCGGCAGGCCGAACAAGAGAGACAGCAACAGGCCGAGCAGCAAAGACAGCAACAGGCCGAGCATCAAAGACAGCAACAGGCCGAGCAGCAAAGACAGCGGCAGGCCGAGCAGCAAAGACAGCGGCAGGCCGAACAGGAGAGGCAGCGGCAGGCCGAACAGGAAAGACAGCGGCAGGCCGAGCAGGAAAGACAGCGGCAGGCCGAGCAGCAAAGACAGCGGCAGGCCGAGCAAGAAAGGCAGCGGCAGGCCGAACAGGAAAGACAGCGGCAAGCCGAGCAGGCGAAGCAGCGGCAGGCTGAGCAGCAAAAACAGCAACAGATCGAGCAGGCAAGACAACGACAGACCGAGCAGGCAAGACAACGACAGACCGAGCAAGCAAGACAACGACAGACCGAACAGGAGAGACAGCAACAGGCTGAACAGGCGAGGCAGCAACAGGCAGAGCAGGAAAGACAGAGGCAACAGTCGGAGCGCATAAACAGGAAACAACTGATTATAAGCCCATACGATAGAAAATTAGAGCCGAGGACCGATGAGCAAACATCCGAACGTGTTAATCGCAAGCTTCCCTCTCAGCCGACTAATACGAACAATGTAATAGTCGATAATTCCGCACCCGCCGTATCTTCGATACATCGTTACGTACGGCCGAGACCTTCGCACCTTGCATATCGGGATCGCCCATACGCAACAGATACTTATCGTCGTGAACATGTTTATTGGGATTATTCAAGACGGATACGTACCAGGACAATCACACCGGGTTACAGGTTCACTCTCTGCTACAATCGAGGTCCACGGCGCACGTTCAAGTATTTTTACCCTTACTACCATCGTAAATACGTGTTTGTGAGTCTTGGCGGCTATTGGCCTTTCAACTACAGATTTATCCGCTATTACTGGTATGGGTATCATCCATATTACTGGTGCGGTTATTATCCTATCGCGCATGAGGTGGTCGGTACTTCGTACAATTACTATACGTACAACTATTATTACGACGACGATCCCGTATCATATCAGCCGACGGGCACTTTAGAATCCAGGTATCGTAATAATACATATCATCAGCTTGTCGGAGAACCGGCGGGTGTTACTCCGGCAGATATTTATTTCGAGGAAGCCGTAAGGGCTTTTGAAGAAGGTAACTACGGTATAGCAATTGAGAACTTTGCAAAAGCTATGGAGCTTGCTCCCGATGACATTATAATTCCTTTCGCTTACAGCCAGGCACTTTTCGCCGCTCAACGATACACCGAAGCGGCAGAAGTCCTCAGAACAGCTCTGGCGAAAATAACAACCGACAAGGAAG
The DNA here is from genome assembly GCA_016933295.1 of Sedimentisphaerales bacterium. Taxonomy (GTDB): domain Bacteria; phylum Planctomycetota; class Phycisphaerae; order Sedimentisphaerales; family Anaerobacaceae; genus JAFGPS01. Next base: position 9,170 of record JAFGBG010000208.1, read on the forward strand.
GCGTGTTCTATCCTCGGGGTTTGTACCCGAAGGATGAAGTTCTTCTTGAGCAATTGGACATGCTCATCGAAAAAATTGAGATTTACAAATTCGATGCCGACCTGCAGCTTTTGTTAGGTTATCAGTTGCTCGGCCTCGGCCAGCTTGATGAGGCGGTTACGCCGTTGAAGAACGCCGGCATGGATTTGGTAAACGCCGAAGCCGCGGCAGCATTGCTCGGTATTCTGGAAAAAATAAAAGCTGCCGAGATTCAAAACGAGGACAATATTACAAACTATCTCGGATCTTTTATAACCGAGCCTGAAACCAAAGGCGTTGAGACAGAAACCAACACCATCCCGGATATAACATCTTACGATACTCAAGCTTCTCCAATCGAACAAGACACCAGCTATGTTACAAAGAGTGACTTTGAAGCACAGGACATTAAAATAAGCACTCCTGAAATTAAAGCCGTTATCGATGCCAACGGTACGGCGGCCTGTCTTGATTTTACCGACTCTGGTGTTAGTCCGATTGCGGCAGAGGGCAAAATAACAAACTCGACATATTCGGCTATAAGACAAAATGTAGCTTTGCTCGCAGTTGCGTTTGTTTTAGCGGCAGTTGCGTGCGTCTGCCGGTATATTAGCGGCTAATTAACGAGTGCATATGTTATAATTGTTCTTTTTCCGCCGTGGTATCAACTAAAAAATCTACGTAAAAGCATGTATCGATTATCCGGCCGATATTTTAGCTTGAAAGTGTTTTTTCCAAAAACTGCACAACGAGCTTTCCCGTCTTTTCAAACCAGGGCTCAAACATCCAGAATGAGTTGGTATTGTTCACTTGGTTGATGTGACCATCTCCGGCAACAGAAATGGCTTCAATACTTCTTGTGCAGAATACTTCTTTACTTCTTCATCCGTTAAGACCCTGGCCCA
>JAFGBG010000209.1 GCA_016933295.1 Sedimentisphaerales bacterium
ATTTCATCCTGTCCCCCGACCAGATTGCAGTAAGCTACGGCGGAATTCAGCTTCTTAGCGCATTGGCGGACGATTTCCTCCCTGATTTTAATCTTGCCGTAATGAAAGGGCGAGGCCGAGATGTTGACGGTTAGCTGAATCGAACCGGAATCCTTTAAAAAATCGCCGAGCCACTCGATGTTCCAGATATCGGCACAGATTGTCACTGCTACATTTATTCCGTCGATATTTATTACAACCGGTTCGCCGCCGGGCTGAAAGACTCTGTGTTCGTCGAATACGCCGTAATTCGGCAGCCGCACCTTGCGATAGATGTTACTGATTTTTCCGCCCCGGAGTACCGCGGCAGAATTATAATTTTCCCTCTCCGTGTTCCCGACATAACCGATGATAATAGTTTTTTCCGGGCAGTCGGCGGCGATTTTTTCGACGGTTGCCGAGCATTCTTTTATGAAATGCTTTTTGAGGACCAAATCTTCCGGCGGATAACCGCAAACCGCTAATTCGGGAAAAATCAGCAGATCTACATCTTCTCGAACCGCCCGGGTGTAAAATTCACGTATCTTTTGTGCATTACCGGCAAAATCGCCGACAACGGAATTGAATTGTCCCAATGCTATTTTCATAAAAAAGTTAAAAGTGATCTTAAGTGAGCTAAAGTGACTAAAGTGCATTAGCGCCGATATAATTTTAGTCACGCTCAACTTTAGGCACTAAGTAACGGAGAGGGCGGGATTCGAACCCGCGGTACTCTAAAAGAGCACACCGGTTTTCGAAACCGGCTCGTTCAGCCACTCCGACACCTCTCCGTTTCATTTTATTGTAAGCACTGAGCCGAAATTCAGTAACGGCATTTTTTCGGCTTGCTGCAACCGTCGGTTGCATTTTAACCGATATTTTCCGCCAATTAAAGACGAAAATATATCAAATCAGTGAAATATTGGGATGCTGATTTTAGCCGTTGGTGTATTAAACCGCCGCAAAGACCAATCTGTAATTTTATTTAGTCTTCCAGGACCATTCCTTCCAGATGGACCCATGGAGAACTCGGCGTTCCGTCTTCCGACGCCCTGGGTTTCTGATTAAACGGCTCTATTTTCCCGGCATGCACATTATATAAACGTTTATGTGTCTCTATCATGGCGTTAACAAGTTCCGGATAGGCCCGTCCTGTCGAATCGATCATTCCAATATTATAATTCTCACCATCGGAACGTCCCAGCACGGGTTCATCTGTCCATGTAAACCAAAAAGCCCCGACGAAGCCCGGCTGCGATGCTCCCTGTTCTATGTAATAACGATATGCAACACCTCTTTCTTTCAGGTCAATAACCGGTACAAGACCTGAGCCCAGTCCGTTTCCCGGAGTTCCGAAATGATATTCCCCGATCATTATGGGCCCACCAGTTAGCTCATATGCTTTTCTTATGTGGCCCGCTGGTGTGTATTCATAAGGATTGATACAGGTAACATCGAACCTTTTGTTCATTTCAATAATAATCGCTGGTGGATTGGCGGCGAGAATCATACCGAGAATCAGATGATTGGGATCGTATTTTTTGATAGCGTCTTTGATAGCGGTCAGGTATCTGTCATACATACCGAGAATGAATTGGCTCCTCCGTTCTTTTGTATCTGCTTCGGCAAGAAATTCCTGAAGTCTGGTTTTTGTTGCACAGTCCCGGCCGTTAAGAAACATATCAACCAGCTCACTCGTTCGCTTGAGCCACGGTGGTTCACTGCCAATGAAATATCCTAATAAATAAGGATCGTTTCTAAGCGCGGTGCACTGCCGTTTTGCAGAGGCATCGACCTGCTCAAGAAAATCTTCGGCATAAACATCACTCATACCCAGGTGGCTAACTCGAGTTCGTGGCGCCCGGAACGTAGTGACATAGGCCTTTTCTATAGCCGGTCCTCTGACACCGGAAAAGTTTCCGATAGTATTAAGCCCCCATGCCTCCATACGTTTTCTAAGCAGTTCATTGCCTCTGTCGGCACTTGCCTGATTAGAACGTTCCTGTCCGCCGGTTCTCGCGAAGCGTCCCCGTCCGCCGCTGCCGCGACCGGATCTGATTCCGTTCGAACCCATCGCTAAAAACAGATATCCGTCCGGATCGACAAACCACCACCTGCCGTCTATCTTCTCGATCCGGAAAAAGCCCGTCGCTTCGATCCTGGCATCCAAATATCCGCCGTACTTGCTGACGTTAAAATTATCCGTTTTCAAATTTTTCTCTTCTTCGGCCAGCTCCTTCTCCAATTGCTCGCGGCTCTTGATTTTTCTCGGCCAGTCTGCATTAACCCATTGTCCGAATTCATCTACGACCGGCCGGCCTTCAAGAAATTCCGAACCCTTATCTTCCCGGCTTAGCTCGATAGAGCGAATCTCCAGCACGGGTTTTTCAATCGGATAATCCATGACAACCGAGAGAGCCTCGACCTCTTTCAAATCGCCGAAAGGCCCCCAGACACTCATCCAAAAAGAATTAGTCCGCCGATTAATTACCGCGGCCAGATTACTTCCTTGTGTATTTTCTCCCCTGAAAAACTGCAGCGGCACAGATGCCCGCAACCAGGTATTTTGGCCGAATAGCTGAAGCCCGACCCGGCGATTGCCGTTAGCCGTGTGAAGCCACAAGGAAAATCGCTGCGGCGTCGATAACTTCATTTCCATTACAAGGTAATTATAATCGGACCAATCCGAAGGCATGGAAGTATCTAATTCTTTAATCATCCATTTGTGCTCGGATTTAATGCCTTCAAAGACGATCTTCAAAGGCTTCTCCAGGCCGAAGCTCACGCCGCTTAAAATTACTACTAAAGCTGTAACGACCAGTAATTTATGACCTGACGTAAATTCACTGAAAAATTTCTCATTGGGATTTCTTATCTGTTTCATCTTTCCTCTCGTAAGTAAATATAAAATCAATATTTCCGTTTTTTTACAGTACTCCGGCAAGCTTTGATATGCTTTTTGAAGTACTTTTGAACAGTCCGGGAATTATAATAACCGAATATCATTTGAATTTCAACGGTCTTCCGGCAATTTCGGCGTCCAATTTTAATAAAAGCAGGAATGCGGCACAGTTATGTTTGGAATAAACTTTTCGATTATTTTAACACACTCAACGTCGCGGGCTAATTTATTGCCGGCTAATAGATTAGCGTAGAGCATTGCGGAATTTCTCAGCCGACAGAGGTGTCCGGCTTGCTTTGCAAGTCGAATACACAGATACGGTCATTTCGTAGAACACAACGAAATCTCGATACAATATAGCGATTAAATTTTTTATAATAATCGAGCCACCAGAAGGCCGGCCACAAGATTACAAGAAATCCGAATTTTTGTTCAAGCAATCTTTCCAGTTCGCGGATGGCCGTGTCATCGTCCTGAGGCGGCCCCCAATACGTACCATCTTTTTCCGGAAAATATACGGCTTCGTCGCTCCAGTATTGAATGCCAAATTTGCCGTCATCAATAACAATGAAGGAAGTTTTATGTGGTATTAAGCAGTAAAATTCCTGAATCGTCTGATAAAGCATTTTCATCCAAACAACATGTATGTATTGATGCGGGTGAACTGCTGAAAGAGATGAATGGTTGGTGTGTTCCAGTTCTCGTTGAAGAAGAGGGTGATCATTCAAACAAGTTTCTTCGGCGAGTAACAACATATTCTGTGCATACCACCATGCCACATTGTCGTTGTTCCAAACCTTTTTCCTAATACAATCAATCGTTAGGTAACTTTTCCTTTCAAAAAGTGCCGCCCAGTAATCAGGCCACTGCTCGTTTACATGTTGATTCCCGCCCTGGTAAGGAATTGCGGCGGAAAAGAGTACAACCGGTCCAAGTGTTGTAAGGAAATCCACAAATGACGCGGCAGTTTCCTCAGGAAGATGTTCGGCAACTTCAAGACAAACAACGAGGTCAAATTGCCGCTTTAGCTCAACGGGATGTTTTAAATCGACGGGCATAAATCTGTCGACTGGGATTGCCAGCATGTTCCGGTCGATATAATCTCCATCGATACCGAGGATGTCTTTGACTCCGTTTTTTTCAAAAGCCGCCAACCAGATGCCTTCGCCGCATCCGACATCTATAACGCTTTTTGGATTAATCATCTCGATAACCAGCGGAACTATCTCTTTCGCCGATTGTTTTGTTTTTTTCCGCAAATCAGCAAAGAAATCGTTTGTATAGGACGAGTGAACCATTGTTCTATATTGCTTTCTCAATCAGATTAGTAAGGACTTTTTTCGAATCAAAGTATTCTTCGGCGATTTCCCTTGCTTTTTTGCAGTGATATTCGTAGCGGCTGTTTACTTCTTCAATCGCGGCAACCGCTTCATCGAAAGTTTTAAATGCAAGCACTCCCGCCCCGGTTTCCATCCATTCCGTGAAGCCGGAATCCTGTACTATTACCGGTCTCCCGCTCGCTAAATAAACCGCGCTGCGTTCGCTAAACCAGCCGCTGTTACTAACAACATATCCGTGTTTGGCAATTCCGAATTCAGCTTTTGATTTTTGGATATATTCCTGGTATGTCCAGGGATCTTTCGTTACATCCAAAGGATTTACTATTTGCCATCCTTTACGTTTTAAAGTATCTCGAGGGGCAGAAGCGCTCCCAAGGGCAAGCTCGAAATCAGCTTTTACTTTATCAGGCAAATCAAGGTAATTCCTGAATGATTCTGATTTCATGCCATAGAATTTTTCCTGATATTCCTGCGAGGGATAGCTATCCCATTGCATGACGGTTGTAAATTTTCCTTCTTTCTTTCCGGGTGTAACGGTCCATGCATCCAGTACTACCGGCTGGCGGGTCGGTTTCCAATCAAATCCGTCGTCTGGAATATCGCAACCTTGTCGTCCAAAGTTTTCGCCAAAGGTTAGGTATTTCGTGTGCTGAGAAGCTTTTAACATTTTGGTGGCATTGATGAGATGTCGAATCTGCGTGAAGGCAGGATCTGTATCAACAAGAACTCGTTTTGGGATTTCAAGGAACCATGCGCGCAAAGGATTTACCCCACTCAGATTAAGTAGCAGATTGGCTGACAGGCACAGATCAATAATATTATCCGCACGGGGGCCTAACCATAGTGCTCTATGAGCATCATAATAAGCCCAACGATCATTAAGACCTACTCTATTGAAAGCATGAGAAGCGAATTTTAAACCATAGGATGGGTCTATATCGGTTTTGTTATTAGATGGATCATAGCAAGATGGATAATCATCACTGTCTTCGACAAAATAAACTTCGTGACCAAGCTTAGCAAATCCCATAACATACTGTAAGTGATGCCATGTCAGACCGCCGAGAGGACCTCGTATGATATAACCTGAAACTACAATCCTCAATTTATCGTTATTAGAAATTCTTCTTTTAGCTTTATCCATTCATAATTTTCTCTAAAAGATTTCCAAGTACCTTATCAGAATCAAAATATTCGTCTGCAATTTCCTGTGCCGCTTTGGAGTGCTCTTGATATTTGGCTTGTACTTGTTGTATCCCGTTTACAGCTTCATCCATGTCTGAAAAGGGAATGATCCCTTTTCCAGTGGGTAATATCTTGGAAAAACCGGTTTCCTGTACGACAACCGGCTTTCCAGCGGCAAGGTAGCAACCAGAGCGGCAACTGAACCAGCCGGACTGGCCGATAACGTAGCCATTTTTTGCCACACTGAATTCTGCTTTTGAAGTTTGTATATAGTTCTTATAACTTTTAAAATCATGACATGCTACGTCAGGATTAACAACTCGCCATCCATTGTGTCTGAGCATATCTTTAGGTGTACGCCGAGTTTTTCCAGTATTGATTGCTATTTCCAGTACGGCAGGACTGACACGTGAAGGAAGATCGGCAAAGTTTTTGAATTCCGTATCTTTCTGGCCATATATTTTGCCGTTGAATTCGACATCGTTAAAACTTGTCCAGTTCATAACTGTAGTAAAAACATCCCTGTTTGCTTTCTGAGAGCGCCATTCGGAAAGGACAATGGGCTGGCGTGTTGGCAGCCAGTCATAGCCTGTTTCAGGAATATCCTTGGAATAAGCTATTGATTCTCCAAAAGAAAAGTGAATATCATGTAAATTTACAAGTTTTTTAAAATCTTTTTGTCCACGGGCAAGTTTAATTTGGGTAAATACAGGATCAGAGTCAATATAGACGAGTTTTTTTACGGTACGATATTTTTGAGGCTCTGCAAGCACACCAGATACATTAATAAGGATATCCGCCGATTCTATTATTTCTTTTCTTTTTCCAACCGTCAATCCGAACCACTGTGATTTCCAGGGAAAGCAGTAAGCCCAATTTTCATCTAATCCGAAGTGACTCATAACATTCGATAAGTATTCAACGTTGTAACTGCAATCTTTCGCCACTCCTCCTTCTTGGGGATTATAAGGCCACTGCTGCGTATCTTCAAAATAATAAACGTCTTGCCCCAGACGCCTGAGGCCCAAAACATACTGAATATAATCCCAGACAACTCCGCCTAAAGGATATTGGGCAATCAGGCCTGTAACAATAATTCGAAATTTGGACATTTTATTTTTCAAATTTAAAGATGTTGGAATTTATTAATTTTTTAGGACATGTTAAGTTCATTCAAGAAATTCTATCTGTTTTATCAATATTATTTTTGAGATATTAAGAGACGATTCGCCCGTTATCAATTTCAATTGTCTGGTCACAGTTTTCCAATGTGCTTAAGCGATGTGCTATCATGAATGTGGTTTTTCCTTTCTTAAGTCGTTCCATAGCGTCCATGATGAGTTTCTCGGTTTGGATGTCCACAGAGCTTGTCGGTTCGTCAAGGATTAGAATGGGCGCATCTTTCAGGAACGCTCTGGCCAGAGAAATGCGCTGTCTTTCGCCGCCGGAGAGCCTCATGCCTCGCTCTCCTACAATGGTATCATAACCATCGGGAAGGTTTATTATAAATTCATGCGCATTTGCCGCTTTTGCACAATTTTCGATTTCCTTTTCCGTTGCCTGCCGCTTTGCGTAGGCGATATTTTCGCGAATAGTTGTTGAAAAGAGTACCGGCTCCTGAAGCACGATTGAAAACTGGTTTCTCAAATCATTCAGCTTGTAATCGCGGATATCCCTGTTATCGAGCAAAATCGCCCCTTTTGTGGGATCATAAAATCTTGGCAACAGGCTGACAAGGGTTGTCTTACCGGCACCGGTTCTGCCGGCAATGCCCACGCAGCTACCGGCTTTGATGGTAAAGGAGATATTTTCCAGCACATTATTTTCGCCGTCGTAGGAAAATTGCAGATTTTTAAACTCGATGTTTCCGTTTGCCCTTTTGATAGCTGTAGCATGAGGTTTTTCTTTAACATCGGGTATCTCGTCGAGCAATTCGAAAGCTCTCTGAGCGCTGGCCAGATTCGTCTGTAAGCTCGAGACTTTAGTGCTTATAGTTTTGAGGGGGCCATACATCTGTGAAAGATAGGCTATGACCATTAACAGCTCTCCGAGAGTAATATCGTCTGTTAAGACATTTCGTACTCCTACATAAAGTACTCCGGCAGTGCCGGCGGCGACGGTGACATTAATGAGCAGACCGTAAACACTTTCTGAAAAAGCAAGTTTTATCCGCTGCTTTACAGTTGCTTTTGACTGGTTTTCAAATCTTAACTGCTCACTTTCTTCACGGTTAAATGCCTTTACAACCCGGAATGCTCCCATGACTTCCTGAACAATGCCGAGAACGCTGCTTTCCATTTTTTTGACTTGTGTGTACTTTGGCCGCATCCGGGTACTATAACGCCTTGACAAAATAACCAGAAACGGCACCACGAAAAGCGATATGATCGCGAGCTGGACATTGATTCTTACAATCACATAAAACATCGATATAATGGTCAGAGAAGAAGATATAAACGGAATAATACCATAAATAACAACCCATTGGATTGAAGGTGCGTCGTATTGGATGCGGTAAATTGAATCTGCCGTTCCTCGCGCATCGTGAAAAGCGAAAGAAAGCCGGTGAACGTGTCGAAATAAACTCTGCCGCAGTTTTAAAGTTAACCTTTCGCCCGTATAAGTCTGGAGTACATAAAGAACCAAAAACTGCAAATGTACGAACAACACGACCAGAACCTGCATGATAGCTGCTAACACAAGAAGAGAAGTTTTGGATTCAGCAATGCTGTCCGGCACAAAAATATCAAGCCAGTGAGGCAGGGGGGAAGAATTGATAACGCTGTCAACGGCAACCTTTAGTGGCACAGGCACGAGCAATGCCAGGGGTGTTGCCAGCAGGCCGATAAAAAAAATCAGCGCCACTAATCCCCAGTATGATCTGGCGATAAGAATCAGCCGCTTTAATATATAAAAATCAGAATATTTATGCTTTTGCATTATCAAGTTCTATAGGCTTTTTGGGATAAGTATTAAATTCATTATAACACATGATTCTTCCAATCATTCTATTCGATTCAGACGTTCTTTCAAATCCTGAACCGCAGATTGAAGAGATTTGCCTGCATAAGCCCACTCGCATAATATCCAAACGGAGAATATTAAGGCACAGGCGCCTAAAAAACTTCCTATTATCCATTGTTTGTCAATAAATGCCCATGCACAGAGGCTTGCGCATGCCAGTATCAGGATAAGGCCGAACATTGAAAACCGGGGCAGACCTTTGAATCTGGCAAGTTGCTTTCCTCCGCCGTGCTCTTCAATTGCCATAAGTACTCGTAAGGAGCAGAAGATTCCGCCTGTTATATCGAGATCCCATACATCGAAATCACCGCCTCTTCTGACTACCATACTCTGACTACGGATTGCCGCCTCTAAGGATTTCAACCATTTCTCAGGGGCCGACCATGACTCGGCCCACAGGCTGAACTTGTATTTTTTCACAAGAGAGGGAAAGCTTTGACCAAGTTTCCGCCACGGTGTTAGTCCGTGCTTCAAACGGCCCCAGAGTCGTGCGAGCGGTTGCATTAGAAACAGTAAGATGGTTATTGTGCGAAGTTTAGTACGAATATAGGATGATTTAGGCTCGCTTGCGTAATGCACATCTCTCGTACATGCAATCGCCTGAACGACGGGAACCGAAATTGTCGCTATAAAAAACGGCAGGCAAAAAATAAGAGGATACCAAACCAAACCAAGAGCAGACAGGATTCCCAGGAAGAGAATAAACAGATACCATTCCGGAAGTTCATGTAGTCGGGTGAATAAACCATGCCAGGGCTGATAGAGTTTTTGGAAAAGTGCCGTTCCCCAAATCCCGTGATAGATTTTTGATCGTCTCAATCTGAGTATTTTGCCGGAGCGATTGTCGTAAATTTGACCGGACCAGGTCGCATGACCGAGAGGATTATATTTCTCGGGCCATTTTTTTTCCAGCAAGGTTTCTGCTTTTCCATAACCGACCTGTTGCCGCCAATAAGTGCGGATTGAATTACGCCTATGGTGCCAAACCATGGCGGCAGGATGAAATCCGATAGTCCAGCCCTTTTCAAGAATCCGCCAGCAAACATCGACGTCGTCTCCGGCTACTCGAAATTGTGGGTCGAAGCCGCCGATAGCATCCAGATGAGTTTTTCGAAAAGCCATATTACAGCCGGGAATGTGCTCGGCCTGCCGGTCTGAAATAAGTACATGGATAGGGCCGCCGGGAGCATTCGCCACACATTCGGCGATATGGCCGTTGCCGGCGGGCTGGATATTCGGGCCACCTACGGCGGCGTGATTTGTAGTTTTGAAAGAATATGCCAGATATGACAGCCAGTGAGGATCGGGATATGCATCGTCGTCGATATATGCAACGATCTCTCCGGTTGCTGCCTTTAAGCCGATGTTACGTGCTCTGCTTAATCCCCCGTTATCGACACTGATTAGCCGGACATCGTATTGACTTGCAATTGTTTCGGTTGTGTCGGTCGAACCGTCATTGACAACAATAATCTCATAATTTGGGTAATCCAGTTTCTGAAGATGGTCCAGTGTCTCCTTGATTGTTGCCGAGCCATTGTAGCTGCACAGCACAACCGAGATACGCGGCAAATCTTCTTTCCTTGAAAAGGGCACATCTGCAAATGCATTCTCAACAGCGGCAAGAGAAGCTTTTGGAGTTCGATCCCGTGTTGTCAGACCAAAATCCCAGTCTTCGATATCGTATCCGCCGCGATACCATTCGTCGGTCCAGGAGAACATAAATATCCCTGCACAACCAGCGGCAAAAGTTGTGCGGATTTGCCAGTCAAGAATCTGAGCCTGAGTTTTTTCGCCGTTTCTGCGGCTGTCGAGGCCGACCTCTGCCATTAAAAGAGGCTTGTCTCCGGCTATAATCTGAAGATGAGCCAGATATGTTTCCAGGGATTGTTGTGTTTCTAAATAGACATTGAAACAGCAGAAATCAAGGAAAGGCAGACGCAGATATTCCGTTGTCGGGTAGTTCACATAGGTGAAAAGAGCGTTCGGGTCCTGCGACTTGGCGACTTTATACAACAGTTTTATGAAGCGCTCTATACGTTTGGCGCCATACCACCTTACAATTGAAGCGGGAATTTCGTTTCCCACTACGTAACAGAAAACCGCCGGATGTCCGGCACAGGCCGTGACGCCGCGGCGAACCTGCTCAATAATATTATGGCGGCATCGCCTGTCATCCAGGAAGGTAATATGCTGTTCCCACGGCAGGCCAACCATTACATCAAGGTTATGTTGGGCAGCTAAGTCAAGAAGCCAGGAAGGTGGAACTGTGTATGTTCGAATCGCGTTGATACTGTGCGATTCCATCATGGCAAAATCCCGGGCGACCCGTTTTTGTGAGGGATATTGAACGCCGTTCTCGTCCGGATGAAATGTTCCGTATGTTACTCCGCGGATAAAAAATTTCTCGTCTCTGAAAAAGAACTTTCCCCGTTTACATAACCGACCTTTTATCGCCGCTTGGGAATATTCCTGCGGAATTTCTTCGACAGGATTCTCAGACTTTATTTCACACATACATATATATTCCTAAGTCCCGGTAGCAGTTGATTCTCGAACTGTAGTCGGGCGCGAAGCTCTCTTTTGAATATCTGGAGATTAAAGTAATCAAACGACGTAATTATCACCCGAACTCCATATTGCTCAAAAACAATTACGCAACATATTCCATCTGACACAAAACAAATATTGTACCTAAAATAGATATATTATGCAATATTCTTAAAAGGATCTTATTGATACAGATATGAAGTTTCTTAATTATATCTATTATATCTCTGTTATTTGAATTGGAACTTTATTATAATTTTGTCCATATCTTGCCGCCATACGGGCCGATTTATGATATTTATGCTGAATTAGATTATGAGTTCTAAAAGCTTTCTAAATATAATCTTAGCTTTGCCGGGCTTATGGTTTAATAAACCGAATATCTGACAAGTATGACAATAAAATGAATTTCTATTTGACTTTAGGCTTATTATATTTTATTATTGCCTGATTAGGTTTCCTTGATTTATTTGTGATTTCTTTACTTTACTACGGATATTGAAATTTGTAGAAAGTATGTTCGTATGTGTATTGTATTTTTTAGAACTGGAAGCCTGAGGATTTTTTTAAGCTTACGTAGTATTTTATTAAGTATAGCGTTTTTTGCTAATGCTTAATACCAATGTGCTCTCTGCAAAGCGCTGATTTAGAGGGGGGATATCATATCTCATGGATGAGGGTTGAGGGAAGTATCGCCTTCATGTGATATTAGGTGAGCTTCTATTTCTGGAGTATGCCATCGAAAAAAAGAAACTGTGGGTAGTACTATGAATATATGTTATAAAAATAGGTAACAATAAGCTCCTTTTGGAGGCGGTTGAGTTTTTTACCTGATGGGTATTAAAAGGAGATTTTTATTACAATGGATACAATTCTGGTGACAGGTGGAGCTGGATTTGTTGGTTCTCATGTCTGTAAGGCGTTATCTCGGTCAGGCAAAAAGTTTGTCGTTTATGATAATCTTGCAAGGGGAAATCGTGCCGCGGTACAGTGGTGCGATCTTGTAGTTGGCGATCTTTCCGACAGGAATCTTCTTCAGGAAACAATAGAGAGGCATTCTGTTAAATCAGTTATTCATTTTGCCGCTCTTGCTTATGTTAGGGAATCCATATTATATCCCAATATGTATTGGCAAAACAATGTTTCGGGAACGAAAAACCTGCTTGATGTCATGGCGGAAACCGGTGTGCGGCATATAGTCTTCAGTTCGAGCTGTGCCAGCTACGGCGTTCCGGATGATGTTCCCATTCATATTGACTGTGATCAAAATCCAATCACTCCCTACGGCAGGACGAAGTTGGCTTGCGAGTGGATGATTCAGGATTATGCTCGGCAAAATGAATGGAGCTATGCCATTCTGCGTTACTTTAATGTTACCGGCAACGATCCGGATTTGGATATTGGTGAGGTACATGAGCCTGAAACCCACATTGTACCTATCATTCTGCTTAATTCACTGAATTTTCACCAAGAGCCGGTTCCCATTTTTGGCGGAACTCTTCCGACCGCAGATGGCACCTGTGTACGCGATTTCATCCATGTGACAGATTTGGCATCTGTACATGTAAAAGCCCTTGAGCATATTGTCGCTACAAATGTATCAGCGGTCTTCAATGTCGGCCTTGGTAAAGGTACGAGTGTCCTGGAATTACTGAAAGTCTGTGAGGAAGTAACGAAGAAACGGATTCCCTATCAAATGGCGAATCCTAATCCCGGTGATCCACCCTGCCTGGTAGCGGATCCCGGCAAGGTTTGGACGGCACTTAACCTTAACCCACGTTATACGGAGATAAAGACTATGGTTGAACATACCTGGCAATGGATACAGAATAAAAGACCGGCATGGATTAAACTGAAACAACAATCCATTGATTCCGGATCAGTCTGTTGAAACTGCTTAACCTATAGATTTTGATAAGAGACGAAATTGATGGATTGAATCTTATGCTGAATAAAAAATCAGGCATAAATACCGCTTTAATACCTGTTGCTGGAAATGGATCTCGACTTGCACCTATCACGAGCATTATTCCTAAGGCAATGCTGCCGCTCGTGGGGCCTTCGGATGATATTTTTTCTGTATTACACGTCATTATGAAACAAGTAATAAAGGCAGGTATCGAGCGCGTAGCAGTTATTGTATCACCGGGGCAACAGGACATGTTTCAGCGATATTTTGCCGCGGTTCGGGAACAGGGGGGTGAGAATTTCTCCGCTGTAATTGAATACATAGTTCAATCCAAGCCCGACGGATTCGGAGACGCCGTATTGAGGGGGGCTGATTTCGTAGGTAAGGAATCTTTCGTGTTGCTGCTCGGCGATCATATAAATATTCAAGAGCCGGGTGCCACGGGCTGTACGGAGCAGGTCATTGAGGCTTTCACCGCTCGGGATTGCGTTGCTATGATTGGAGTACAGACGGTAGATTCGGAGGAGTTGTCGAAGGTTGGTGTTTGCCAAGGGATTGTAGAAGCTGATAATATTTATAAGTGTACATCTTTTATTGAAAAACCTCGTCTTTCTGTCGCTCGGAATTGTCTGGTAACAGATGGACTTCCGGAAGGTACTTTTCTGGCACATTGCGGGATTTATGCTTTTTCATCTGAGATATTTGAATGCTTAAAGTACATCAAAACTCAACAGGCCGGTTCGGAGATAGAACTTGCCGATGCACAAAGTGTTCTTTTAGATAAGAATCCTGAAAAGTATATGCTTTGTAAAATAAGAGGTCGCGCCTACGATATTGGAACACCGGCGGGCTATGCAAATGCCCAGAATATGTTTAGGAATTCAGTAACGATTTCTGCGGAAAGCTCCTGTTACAATACCGGCGATATCCATGATGGTTCTATGTATGGAAAGGTATAGAAATGTCGGAATATTTCGAAGAGACTGCTATGAATAATCGGGTACAACTATCCGTATCAGGGCGTTTGTGCTTGTTTGGTGAGCACAGTGATTGGGCTGCAAGCCATGGAGTTCATCCGGGCTTTTGTATCAGCATCGGGACAGATCAACATCTAAAGGCTACTGCACGAGCAAGCGACAGTTTTTTGATAGAGACTGTTATACCGGACAAAATGGGACTGTCAAGCAGTAGGCTCAAAAGGATGAGCTGTTTATGGGAGGCAGGACATCTGCGTTCAGCCGCTGAAGATAAATCTGAGTTTTTTCGATATTGTGCCGGTGTAGCTTATGAAGCTCTGACGAAATATGGTGTTTCAAGCGGCATTGAGGTTCATATAACAGAAATGGATCTACCTTTGAAGAAAGGTGTGTCCAGTTCGGCTGCCGTTTGTGTACTTATTGCCGAAGCACTCAATTTTATATGGGACTTGAATTTATCCTATTCAGACCTGATGGATATGGCTTATAACGGCGAAAGATTAACCGGCAGCCAATGTGGACGGTTGGACCAGTCGTGTATATACGGCAAAACCCCGGTTCTTTTATCCTTTGATAAATCTGATACCGTGGATGTCAAGCCGATTTCCTGCTCCGGCGAAATTCATATGTTCTTCGTGGATTTGGCGGGCCAGAAAGACACCGTTCGGATACTGAAAGACCTGCAGACGAGCTACCCTGCCAATAAAGGTCTTAAGAAAGCCCTCGGAACGGAAAACGAAAAGATTATATCCCTTGCCCGCGAAGCCTTGAATGCCGGCGATGCCAGAACTTTAGGATATCTGATGAATCAGGCACAGAAGGTTTTTGATGAGCTTGTTGCCCCGTGCTGTCCCGAAGAGCTTAAAAGCCCGCTTTTACACGAATTACTGTATTATGAGCCTTTACGGGATTATGTCTATGGGGGCAAAGGAGTAGGAAGCCAGGGGGATGGGACAGCCCAGTTTGTAGCGCGCAATGAAAGTGCCCGAAAAGCCGCCATGAGATTAGTCGAATCGGATTTTCCGGAGATGCGCTGCTATCCGCTTACGATTCCGAATAACACTATCAAACGCGCCGATGTAATCTCTTCGCAAAAGAGAAAGATTGGACCGACTGTACAATCTCGAGATTGTGTTAGCATTAAGGACAAAGACAAAATAAACAGCACCTTGCCGTAAATAATTGTGTTATATATATTCGAGAAATAGCTAACGTGTCATTTCTGTAAGCGACTTGTAAAAATATTTCCTGTTGGCGCTTTTTGTTAATTCCTGAAATATCAAGAGTAGAAATCTTTCTGTTCATATTGCATCCGCCTTTAATATAAAACGATCACTTGGTGCTAAAGCTCTGACTCGAAATTTTAATCCGGCGTGAAGATTCACTAATATGCTCGGCTGGCTGTGCCGGAACCGGCTAAATTACGCTTGACCGGTTTAAGCTAATCTGATAAAGATGAAGGTTCGTGGATGAATCTGCTTGAGGTTAACAACAATATTCAATAGGAGAATGTAAATGAGAATCCTAATCCGTATTTTTATTGTTGTTTTGCTTTTTAACCTTTTATTTGTCTTGTATGGGTGCGGCACTATGGTGGATTTAATGAGGCCGGGCCCGGCGGAGGAACTTAGCTGGCCGAAAATTTCCAACCAGACCCGCCCGTGGTCGAGATGGTGGTGGATGGGTAGTATTGTAAACGAAGATGATCTTAAGGCGGAGATGGAAAAATATGCCGAAGCCGGCCTGGGGGGACTGGAAATTACACCCATTTACGGCGTAAAAGGTTATGAAGACCGGTTCATCGATTACCTTACGCCGGAATGGATGGAAATGCTCGAATATACTTTGACAGAAGCCGAGCGGCTTGATATGGGCATCGACATGGCCACCGGTAACGGCTGGCCTTTCGGCGGTCCGTGGGTCGGAGCCGATATCGCGTGTAAAAATATGGTATATAAGACTTATACTTTGCA
>JAFGBG010000210.1 GCA_016933295.1 Sedimentisphaerales bacterium
AGTCTTGCCGACAACGGAGTAAACAACGAGCTGCTCGAACAGCTTCAACAACAGCGGCAGAATATGGAAGAACTTCTGGAGCAGATGAGAGATGTGAGCGAGCAGTCTGAAAATTCGGAACCTATACTTTCGAGAAGACTATATGATACATTGCGTCAGGCAAGAACTGAAAATATTGACAGGGCGCTCGAGGCAACCGGCGAAGCCCTTAGACGCAATTTTATGCCGCAGGCACAACAAATAGAACGGCAGGCCGGCGAAGGAATCGAAAATCTCAGGCAGGGAGTTGAAGAAGCCGCCAGAAGCGTTTTAGGTGACGAGGCCGAAGCACTACGTCTTGCCCGGGAACATCTCGAGGAGCTTATCAGGCAGGTCAATGATGAAGCCGCTCGTGCCGGCGATACAGAACAACAAACCACCGACCCGAATCAGACGCAAAGCCAACAGGCGCGTGCACAGGGCCGCCAGGGTACCGGGCAGGGTCAGCCGGGTGATCCTAATCAATCGGAGAATCAGCAAGCACGTGCTCAAAACCAGCAGGGTATGGGACAGGGACAATCAGGTGACCCGAACCAACCGGGTAATCAGCAGGCTCGTGCTCAAGCACAGCAACGTATGGGACTGGGGCAGGGTCAGCCAGGTGAGCCAAATCAACCGGATAATCAGCAGGCCCGCGCTCAGGCCGGTGCCAGGAGAGAAGGCAACCGTCAACCACAGGCCAATCCGAACGGTATGGGCGGTTTCCGGGAAACATTCCAAGAGGGAATGTTCGATCCGAACGGCCCGCTGACCGGCAGAGATTTCCTGCAATGGTCCGACAGACTGCGTGACGTCGAAGAGATGCTTTCCGAGCAGGAACTTCGCGAAGAAATTGCCACTGTAAGAGACCGTGCACGCACGATACGTTCGGAATTCACGCGCCACGGCAAAGAACCGCAGTGGGACACTGTGAAAATGGAAATTATAAAACCCCTGGCCGAAGTTCGCGAACGCGTCGAGGAAGAGCTTGCCAAAATCGCTTCGAAGAAAGCATTGGTCCCCATAGACCGCGATCCCGTACCGAGCCGCTACGCAGATATCGTTCGAAGTTATTATGAGAATCTGGGAGGTGACGATTAATGACGTTGATTGGTTCGATCACTATCCCTAAAACAAGCTGGCTGCTGATTTGTGCCGGATTGCTGGCCATCTTATTGACACTGCTGTTCTGGAGTTATCGGCGCGCACATGCAATCAATCCGGGAAACAAAGCGGCATTTTTTCTCAAGCTCTTGGCTTTACTGGTTCTGGCATTATGTCTTTTAGAACCGCTATGGAGCGGAAACCGGGCCGTCCCAGGCGCCAACATTTTTGTGATAATGGCCGACAACAGCAGCAGCATGAATATAATCGATAGCGGCACAACACAAAAACGGGCAGATATTTTACGGGCAACGACGGATGCAAACAACTCTAAATGGCTGACAATGATGGCCGAAGATTTCCAGGTTCGTCAATATCTGTTCGATTCTCGTATTCGCAGAACGATGGATTTTTCAGAACTATCTTTCGACGGTAAAACATCTTCCATAAGCACGGCCTTAAAAACAGTCGCCGAGCGATACGGCGGCAAACCTGTCGCCGGTGTAATATTACTTAGTGACGGCTGCTCAACGGATATCAACCAATCGTACGACTTTTCAAATCTGCCGCCTGTTTACCCCGTCGTTATCGGCGGCTCAAGACCGCAGAAAGACATTTCCATTAATAATGTTTCCATTAGTCAAAGCGCTTTCGAAGATGCGCCTGTGAAAATCCAGGCCGATATAGAAACATCGGGATACTCCGGTAAGAACATAAGAGTAGATTTAACCGATGACTCCGGCCAATTAGTGGAAAGCCAGATATATAACATAGGAACGAGAGAAGATAAAAAGGTTTTCAAGTTCCGTTTGCGTCCGGAAGAAACCGGTATCCTGTTTTATAACCTTGCGGCAAAAGAGCAACTTGATGAAGAATCCTCGACACAATCAAATGCGGCAGGCGAAGCAACAATGGTCAATAACAATCGCACAATCGTTGTTGACCGTGGAGGCGGACCGTATCGAGTTCTATATGTCACAGGCAGACCGAACTGGGAATACAAGTTCCTCCGGCGAGCCATTATAGAAGATGAGCAGGTAAGACTGCTTGCACTAATCCGTGTAGCACGGCGTGAACCGAAATTCAACTGGATAGGACGCAGAGGCGAAAGAAGCAATCCTCTATTTCGCGGATTCGACAATATAGATGAAGAACAAACCGAGCAGTACGACCAGCCTGTGCTGATTCGAATGGATCCGTTAGGCTGGGAAGATCCGACTGAACTACGCGACGGATTTCCAACGACGGAAGAGGAGCTCTACCGCTACCATGCGATAATCATCGACGACATCGAGGCGGAATTCTTTTCGCCGACCCAAATGGATCTGATCCGGCGATTCGTTTCCGAACGCGGTGGTGGATTCCTGATGCTCGGCGGCAAAGAATCTTTCCAGAAAAGCAACTACAACCGCACTGCTATCGGCCAAATTCTGCCGATTCATTTGGATCGTTTGCCGGACAGACCAACCGCAGGCAAACTGTATCTGGACCTGACACGCGAAGGCTGGTTGCAGCCCTGGGCTCGATTGCGTGAAAATGAAACCGAGGAAAAACAACGCATCTCGGAGATGCCGGCATTTCGCGTATTAAACCGACTGCCTTCGGTAAAACCGGGCGCGAGCACAGTGGCAATTATCGCCAACGAATGGAGTCAACAGTTCCCCGCTTTGACCGTACAGCGATACGGCAACGGACGCACTGGAGCATTGACCATCGGCGACCTTTGGCGATGGGGTCTGAGAGAATCTCAAATGCACGAAGATATGGATAAATTCTGGAGACAAATCCTGAGATGGTTAATCGCCGATGTACCTGAGCGAATATCACTTCAGGCTGTAAATAAACAGGACGAGACAAACCAACCCGTCGTGCTTCAGGTTCGTGTTCGCGACGAAAAATTCGAGCCGTTGGATAATGTTTCAGTGGCCGTAGAAATCTGCGATCCTCTGGAACAAATAACAAAACTAACCGCCGAACCGGTTTTTGACGAGAGCGGATTATATAAAGCCACATATATCCCCCACTCTAACGGCGGCTATCTGGCACGGGCTACAGTTACCGATACTAATAATACGGAACTCGACAGTAGTCAAACCGGATGGACATGCGAGCTTGACGCACAGGAATTCAGGTCGGTAAAAGTCAACAGGTCTCTGCTTGAAAACGTTGCTCAACGAACCGGAGGCAGGATTGTAGAAATAGACGAGCTGGAAAAATTTGCTCGCGATTTGCCGGGCCAAAAAGTTCCGATTGCTGAAACATGGATAAGACCTCTATGGGATGTGCGTTGGATTTCTCTGGTTTCTTTCCTGTTCATCCTGATATGCCTGTTGGGCGAGTGGATTCTTCGCCGCTGGAAGGGAATGCCATGAGACTGATATCAATACTGATAACCGCGATTTTAGTGAATATTGTAGCTGTTTTTTCTGCACGTGGCCAAGTTAACCGGTCCGATGAATCCACTCTCATTAGCAGCTCTGCCGCGAAGAAGGAAAAGCCCAAGGTCATAATTGTAGCAGGCGCCGCCGGTACGACGGAATACCAGGCCGACTTTGCTCGATGCGCCGACTTCTGGCGGCAGGCTTGTTCAAAAGCAAACGTTGAATATGTTGTAATCGGTCAGGATGAAGTCGAAGGCCCGAACGATTGTGATATTCTCCGGCAAACACTTGGTAATGAGCCAAAAGAAACGGATACGGCTTTATGGTTGGTCTTTATAGGCCATGGCACATTCGACAGCCGCACGGCAAAATTTAATCTTCGAGGTCCCGACCTCTCTGCGCAAGACTTAGCCGAATGGCTCAAACCATTTAGCAGACCCTTAGCTGTAATCAATACTACATCGTCAAGCGCTCCCTTTCTTAACAAGCTCTCCGGAGAAAACCGCGTCATTATTACCGCAACTAAAAGCGGTTACGAATTAAACTATACACGATTTGGTCAATATTTTGCCGATGCGATTACCGATCCTCATGCGGATATTGACAAGGACGGCCAAACTTCTCTGCTCGAAGCATTTCTTGCCGCCTCACACCAAGTTGCCGAATTTTACTCAGCCGCCGGACGTCTTGCTACTGAACATTCACTACTGGACGACAACGGTGACGGACTCGGAACACCAGCCGATTGGTTTCTCGGCATCAGACCTGTGCAAAGAGCCAGAGACAATGCGGAACTTGACGGCTATCGCGCCCACCAGTTCAACCTGATTTTCTCCGAAACCGAGAGTAAAATGACGCCTCAAATGCGTTCCGAACGTGATAGAATCGAGCTTGAGGTGATGAATTTACGTGATAAAAAGGAAAAGTTAACAGAGGAAGAATATTTCGCGGAACTCGAAAAGCTGCTTTATAAAATGGCACAAATATACGAACAAATTGATAATACCTCCGAAAACACCAATCAGATGCCATAAATACTAAATTTCACCCGCTTTAACGCAGAAATGACCGTAACTTCATAATTAAAAGTTTCCAATAAATTAACGAGTTTCCGTGATAAATATTGCATTTTTCCATCCAAAGTTTATAATTTTGGCGTTTATAATATCTCGAGCTCTGCAAAATACTGAAAACGGGCGTTAGCGATAAGTCATTTAACGAGCCTGTTGAGGAGGCGTCAAATAGCAGAAAATAATGCTTACTAAAATCAATCTTTTTTCCAAAAAGTTGATACAGCAGGACTGATAAGCCGGATAAACAGGAAATCTGAAAAAAAAAGAAAACTTTTTGTCCGCCTTGGGTCGATAACTCTTGTAGAAACAAGAGCCAAGAGATGGCCAATAAGCCGTTTTAGAAAGGAATAATTATGAAAAAGACAACAGTACTGTTAGTTCTTGCCTTCATGGTTGTGGGTGTATTCAATCCGATAGTAAAAGCAATGCCTCTGATGGGGCCTCCAAGAGCTACTCTAATGGAAGGCCAGTCGTCATTCGGCCTTGAGTTTACACATAGCGAAATGAATTTAGAAGCATTCGGTCCGGTTATTGAAACCCAGGCATCTCCGTATTCAAAAACAACCAGCTATACCAAGTATAAAATCAAAGACCTCCAGACCAACATGGTTATGGGGCGTATAGGTGCCGGCATGTGGGATGGCTGGGATGTATTCCTTCGCTTCGGAATGACCGGTGGAAAGGATGAAATATCCGAGATCCAGGCTGATGGTTCTCTTGGTCGCCAGTTCAGTGACTTCGACGGCAGTTTAGGATTTTCCTGGGGTTTCGGAACCAGGGCAACTTTTTATCAGGAAGGCGACACCTCATGGGGAGGATTAATTCAGCTCACATGGTCCAATCCCGACGAAAGTAGTATAATCGATGATAGTGACTCCAGTTTCACAGGCGATGCTGAAATCAATATATGGGAAGTTCAGGTCGCCGTCGGGCCGACTGTGGAACTTGAAAACTGCCGGTTTTACGGCGGGCCGTTTTTACACTTTGTCAACGGAGACTTCGATCTCAGCGGAATAACAACCGTGTACAATCCAAATGATTTGACCGTAGAAGCCTCTCATGATATCAGAGAAGAATCTCAATTCGGCGGTTATGCGGGTGCACAATGGTATCTCGGCGAAAACAGCTCATTATGCACGGAAATTCAGTTCACCGAAGATGTCTGGGGCGTTGGTCTGAGCACTATCTGGAAATTCTGACAATAACGATTAGCTGCCCGCGAATCTGGTTATGGTAATGGCCTTTTCTGCGTAGAATTTCTGTCCGGAAACAAGCTCGCCGCTGATTCTTAATACGAACTGCCCGTAACCGGGGATAGCTTCCATTAGCGCGTTCTTATCAAAAACGGCAACAATCAAAGTTCTGCCTTTCTGTTCGACAACAATTTGATCGCTGTTCGCTTCGATTTTCGCATCACTAAATTCAACGGGAGATAGTACCAAAAGATTGTTTCCGACGTCAGATGTTTTATAACCTTCAGGTAACTTTAAAACAACCGTTAAACCGGTCAAAGTGCCGTCGCGTCTGATTGTCTCTGGAATTATATCCAGATCGTTAGCGTCAATAATAAAGTTTTCCTCATCTGGTTCTTCGGGACCTTTGACAGAGATAATATCAACACTCGCCTTCGAGGTCGGTGTTTCGTCGCTTTGGATAACAACGGAATTCGTAATTATCTTACCCACCGGAACGTCTTCATTTATTTTCACAGTCAGCTCAAGGTATTCGACCTGCCCCGGGGAAACATACGAATATAACCACGTATATGTGCGAGCATCACTATCATAATATCCCAGCAATCCTTCGCTGTCGGCTTTAACAAAAGTAACCTCCGGCGGCAAAGTATCGATAACAGAGACATTAAAGATGGTCTTCTTAATATCATTGCCGTCGAAGCAAATTCGATAGGTAACATTTTCACCTATTGCCGCTTCAACAACTTCTCCTGCTACACCACCAACCACCGTCTTACATAAATTAAAATAATCCGATGTACCGGAAGTAATAACATCAACGCTCGAACTCGTCTCCCCCGTCTCATTACTGTCGATAACAGCAAGGTTGGTGAGAGTACTGCCGGGAATTATGTCCTCATTCACTTTTGCCGTTAGCTTGACGTTAGTAGCGTCACCAGGCTCCAATGCAGGGTATCGCCATATATAAGCATGAACATCGGAATCATAATAACCAAGCGTTTGATCGTAATCTGCCCTGACAAAGCTCAAACCTTCGGGAAGAAAATCAACAATGCTTATACCGGTTGCACGGAAGTCATTATCATTATTACCGAAATGTATCCGATAAATAATCTCCTGACCCGGATTTACCTTCACAATTTCATCGGACGCGGCACCTACGACACTCTTTTTGATGTGAAGAGGATTACTGGTTGTAAAAACCTCAACCGCCGTCGTTGTCGGCGGCGTCTGATTGCTGTTTATGGTCACATAATTTTTAATACCTATACCGGGTTCGATATCCCCATTTACCTGTACCGTCAAATCAAGACAGGCGGTCGTTCCTTTTATCAGAGATGGATAAAGCCACACATAAGTATGAGTGATAGGATCATATTCTCCAAAATTGCCGTCTTCATCGGCGCTCACAAAGCTGACTTCGCCGGGAAGAGTATCTACAATAATTAAATCGGTCAAGGAATCGTTTTCGAGATTATCGAAGCAAATTGAATAAGTGATCAAGCCTCCTGCTCCAACTGACTGAATCTCACCAAGGTCATTGTTGCCGACCGAGCCGTCGGTGACTTTCTTAACCAGATTCAACGGATTATAACCGATGTTTTTGCCCGGCACGACCAGACCCGTAGGATTGCCGATATCGGGGATCTCATCTATTTTTTTAAGTGATTTGTCATAAACAAGAATATCATCGCCGCCCGCTATGGTATCATTACCGGTGCTCATATATACAAGTCCCGTGTCCGTATCCACGGCAAGCCCTATCACTCCGGCTTCAGGATCCACTTCAACCTCTTTTTCAGTATTAGATACAAGGTGATACTGGGTTAGATAATGGTTACCTTTATATCCGCCGCCGGAGTAAAGATATCCGTTTTTAACATCCAGAGCAATACTGATTGCCGTACGACCGACCGTAATTTGACGCAATAAACTCCAGGTGGAAGTGTTATATGCATAAATCTTCTTCGTTCCGTTGGCAACGTATAGAATATCATCAACCTCGTCGAGAGCGATCCCGTAAGCGGTAGATCCTCGCAATGTGAATGGCGAACCATCCACCTGAGAAAGAGTCTGCGTGCTCGGTTCCCAGGAATAAACATATAAAAAGTCTTCAAGGCGATCGACACAATATAGTAATCCCTTGTGGTGGTCGTAAACAATCCCCGCAAGATTGGAAGCATCGGGAGCCAGAACGCTGCCTGTCACTCCCATTGTTTTTGCATCAACCAGCTCTATGTTTTCCGACATTTCATATGTCACGAATAACTGTCCGTTGTCAGAATCAATCGCCAGCCCGACAGCACCGAGCCTGTGTTGAGGTATTTCATATTCGGCCTGAAACGCCAAAGTCCCGTCGGCTCCGATATCATATGCCTGCAGTGGCTGAGGATTGGCTTTAAGATCGGATAAAACATACAGCGATTTTGCCGCGGCAGTTTCCGTTACCGTTGCCATTAACATAACCAACAATAGAAATACCAATAAAATTTTGGCCCTGAAAATTATTTTTATGATTTTCTCTTTCATGGCTAAAGTCTCTCAAAATTTGTTCATACATCCCCTTGTATATGTGGCAAACATGAATCTAAAACTGAAACTCTGCCGCAATCAGAGAACAGAGTGACAGGTAACCGGGTGCGAGAAAACTTGAAAATAAAAAAAATGATTAGTTTTCACCACACACCTCCGGATGCCACTTTTTTAAGTATACACTATTTGTATAAATTTGTCAATAAGAAATACCGTTCGCCGCCAAAGAGCAGCAAAAACTATATAACAGTGCCACCAGCAGATGTTTATATAACACCCCTAAGTTTGTTTTTATTGGACATTTGCACGAGAAATAGATTTTATCCCGCCCTCACATCCAATAATTTTTACATTTGCCGTAAAAATCAGCACCGCAATAAGCCTATAACACCGATAACCTTCGAATTGTAACCAGCCGAAGACATGCCGTAAAGATAATATAAGGGAAAAATCCGAAAAAACGATAATTCCGTTAAAATCGTACCGGTTTCTAATTTGAGTTGTTTTAAGATGGATTATTCTTTCGGGGAAGTATTTGCCGCGAGCCAGTTGTTCGGGTCGTTGCCGTAATCGGAAACTTCTCTGCGAACAAGAGAGTATCCTTCGCCGTCGGC
>JAFGBG010000211.1 GCA_016933295.1 Sedimentisphaerales bacterium
GTTCCATTCTTTATATCTTTTGCCGTCCTCGTTCTCAAAAACCACCACCAATCCGATAGAGGTTCGCATAACAAGCACTGTCCGATTGCCCCGTTCATCATATTTAGACCACTCGCTCGGGCCGTGAAAATTGTAACTTGTGCAGGATTCGATTGTCCCTTCGGGTCGATAGCGGGAGACGGCGTTTATATCCGGCATGAGTTGACCTTTGGGATCCTGCGGATCTGTACTAAATCCCAGGCCGTGAGCCTTATATGTGTATCCTTCGAGGTCGGAAGTGGTGAAATTACGGACATCTTTTGTCCGTGCCCACCGTCGAAACTCCCTTGTTTGCCGGCCCCATTGCGGGAATTGTACTGGAGCAGGTATCCCGGCGGTTTTGCCGTTCCAGGGCATTGTAATCGTCATTTCTTTTGCCGGACCGTGGCCGATTTCAGGCTCATGGAACCTATCTGTTAGGTACACGACGGCCAAAACAATCAAAGCAACCGACAAGACAGAGATTACGAACCATCTGATTTTCGTATTCATGGCTTTACTTCTTTACGAAAAAGTCGTTTCAATCTTTAATTCCGGACGATAGCCGTCCGTATAAGGTTTGTCGTTGCCCGGCGGTAATTATTTCATTTATTCTTTTGCCTTTTTATTCAGGGCAGGCCGAAAAAGGCTTTGCTTGTCGCGGTTACGGCGCGGGCGAATTCCACCGGGTCCGTTTCTTTCAGCCCGGCGAGGAATTTTGCCGTATGTACCATAAGGGCAGGCTCGTTGATTTTCTGTTTTCGCACAGGCTCCGGCGACATGTAGGGACAATCCGTCTCGAGCATTAATCTTTCGAGAGGTATCATTTTAGCCACCCGGCGGGCGGTCTCGGCGTTTTTGAATGTCACCACACCCGTCAGCGAAATATGAAAACCGCAATCGAGCACAATTCTCGCCTGTTCGGGTGTGCCGCTAAAGCAGTGAAAGACTACTCCTTTGAGCCGGCCTTTAAGGCGAAGAAACTCGCTTAATATTTGCATGGTCTCGTCGAAAGCCTGGCGGGAGTGGACGATGACCGGCAGATTCAATTCGTGCGCGATTTGCAGTTGCGTGGCGAAAATTCTCCTCTGGTCGGGCTGCTTCGAAAAGTTATAATGGAAATCCAGCCCCGTCTCGCCGATAGCGACGACTTTTTCGTTTGCGGCAAGAGTTTTCAGCTCGGCGATTGTCTCCGATGTCACGTCTTTGGCGTCGTGCGGATGAATTCCAACGGCGGCGTAAACTTCCTCGAATCTTTCGGCCAGAGCAACAGCTTCGCGATTATGCCGCGGGTCGGTGCCGACGGTTATCCATCGGGTAACACCGGCGGCTTTGCTTCGTTCGAGAACATTATCGATATCCCCGGCCAACTGCTCGAACGTCAAATGACAATGTGTATCAATCAGTTCCATTTGTTTTTACCCATAAAAGATTTCGCTCAAAATCGAGAACCATTATAGTATCCTGGAAACATTTCATCCCGATCAAAGTTTTTCGATTAATCGGATTTTCGTTTTGAAAAACCGTAATACCAGCATTTTTAAATATTTTGCCTCCGATTTCAAGCTCTTTGATAATACCTTTTTTGCATGGAAAATTCTCCAGAAAGGCGGTTCCGCAACTGCCGTTCCTGAGCCTGACCGCGGGAAATTTGACCCGGAGTTTCTCCCACGTTTGCTCGTTGAATTCCAGCCAGCCGCCGGAACCGGTATCGAGCATCAGCTCTAACTGTTCACCTTCGACCGTCATAGCGGCAAAAAGTGCGCTGTTATTATTCGATTTTTCCTTAATCGAAAAAAGAAAAGATTTCCACTGTTCCGGATGTGCAGGTTCAAATATTTTTGTCGGCGAAAATTCGATTTCTTTGTTTAAATCGTCGAACATAACATACTTGAATGCCCTAAGAATTTCTAATCCAAGCAGAATGGATTCATCATAGGCTATTGTCACTCCGAATATCTGCAGGGCTTCGCGTTTTTCAATATACAAACATGGCAGGTCGGTCATGACAATTTTGCCGATATTCAATTCGGGGAGCCTGCATAAGCCCGTGTCGGCCCCGTAAATCGGATTGGTCCCAAGATGGTAAACCGGCAGCCTGTTGTTTATTACGTGCTTATCTGTCACTATACAGGTGACAGGACAGCCGGTATCGAGAACAATCGGATACTTTTTGCCTTTGCTTCCCAGTCCGCCTTTGACCACCATTCTGCCGGTAATGCTGTGGTCCGGCCATAGATATTTAATCCTGCATATTTCATCGAGCCGAATACGCGCTTTCATTGTGATATTGCTGAATTGGCCTTCCTCGGTTTTATTCTCTATTACAAATGGTCCGTTCGGGTCGTTCGGATCCAACGATGGTATGTCGGAGCGACCTGTGAGATTTTCACCTTTAACAGGTACCCAGTCCATCGGCTGGAGTGAGCATCCGGCAAGCAGACATGTAAACAACATTATCAGATAAATTGTCAAACGAAAATATGTATCAATTAGTTTCAATTATTTTATCTCTACTAAAATTGAGTTGGACAAAGATAGCTTAATACAGGATGGTCTGTTTTCAATTTTCTTGTATCGCCGCTGTTTTGTTTTCGATTTTTTCGAACAGCTCGTTAAATTCTTCGTCTTTGATCGGCCAGCGTTTGTCGGGGGCATCCTGAGCTTTTTCCAGCGCCTTTCGGGCCTCTTCGATTCTGTCCGGCAAATAATCAACGAGAAATTCGGCGTACCAGTACCAGTACCTCGGCCTGTTGGGATACAGATCGAGCATTCGGTTATATGTCCGCTCGGCCTTTTCAAGCTCCCCCGCTTTTGCGAGGCAGTTAGCCAGACGCGGGTGGAATGAACCGTCGGGATATAGTTTTACCGCTTTTTCGGCGGCGGTAACCGCTTCATGGTATTTTTCCTGTTTTCTAAGGGCGGAGGCGAGCGCCCAGTAATTGTAGCCGTCCTGCGGCGATTTTTTGATGAGTTTGCGTGCGAGAGCCTCGGCTTTTTCGGGCGATTCTTCCAGAAGAGCTCCGTATCTTTCATTGGTTAAATTCATCCTGAGATTTGCCATGTCCTCTTTTGAGACTCTATCTTGTTTTTTGGATTCAGCTATACCTAAAGCTTTCTCAGCTTCGTCCAGCTTTGTTGGGCAGGATTTTACGAGAAAGTTAGCATACCTGACCCAGCAGTTTTGGCAGCCACATTTTTCTGTCATCAGTTTGTAATAGGGCTCCGCCTCATCCGGCCTGTCAAGTTTGACCAGGGCATCGGCGAGAGCTCCATAAAATAAACCGTTCGGATCGAGAGCTACGGCCTTTTGAGCCGCTTCCAATGCTTTTTCGTTTTCTCCCAGATTGAGCAAAGCTCTGCTGTAATAAAACCAAAAATTAGGATCGTTTGGATCTATACTGATCAGTCGTTGTGCCGTATCTTTCAATTCGGTCGATTTGAGCAGCGTGAGTTTATTTATTAAAGCTAAGCGGTTGTTCGGATCTATAGATAGAGCTGCTTCACTTTGCGCCAGCGATTCGGCATTGCGTCCTAACTTTTTGAGAAAATTGCCATACACCGCATGAGTGTGGGAGTTATTCGGATCGAGTTGCAGGGCTTTTTGGTAGCTTGATTCAGCAAGCTCGTGGTATATATGTTCCGGTACGTTCGGATCTCCCGCTTTCGCTACGGAAGCAAAACCGAGCAGTAAATATGCCTGTACGGAGTCCGGACGCAATTTCAAAAATCCCTGTGCAGCTTGAAAATGTCCTTCGATATTTATGTTGAAAAGTTGTTCGAAAAAATCTGTAGCAAGGTAAAAGGCCTGCTCGGCGTCGGGAATTTCTTGAAGATCCGAAGGCCGGCCCAGAGCCTGTGATTCAAGATTATTTTTGCGTAACAATTCATATATCGACCGGACACTACAACCTTTTGCATCATGACGAGTAGAGCGAAATATTCTGAAACGTTTAACTGAAATTTTTCCCAATTTCGTCAGCACGCCGGCGACTTTCCCATTTTCCGGAATAACCATGGGTGAGCCACTCCAGCCTCGCACAACCTGTTTGGTTCCCTTAAGTTGAAGGGCGGTATTGGGGTCTGTCTCATCGATTTTGAGCACCGGCAGTAATTCGGTCCGCAGTTGATTAGCAATGTGTTTGCTTTGTGGACGGCTGGCAATAAGAATTTGTTCGGCTGATATTAGCTCCTGTTCGCCGGCAAGACTCAGAGCAGGATGACTCGGCCATGGTGCTTTGAGTATCGCCAGATCGGCCTTTTCATCGAGGGCAAGGATTTCAAATTCGAAGATGTCTCCATAATAAGGACTAAGCACAATCGTATCGACAGAGACTGGTCTTTGTGAAGTGACTTGGTAATGAGAAACGCAGTGAGCTGCTGTCAAAAGAATTGTGCCGTCTCCTATGGCAAACGCTACGCTGGGCCATTTAGCTGTATTATGAAATCCCGGTCGTTGGCCCAGGTATCCAAGAATAACGATTGCTCTGGTATCGAAATCGGGGATATTCTCGAGAATCTGTGGATTGCTGACTGCCGATTTCCCGGCGGTGAAAGCCGGCGAAGAAAATAGATTTAACGTCACTAACAAAGTGAATATTAATTGCCGCATCCTGTGTCTCTTAAAAAACGTTTTTTTGCAAACAGGAACTTCTTTAATATAGATGTAATACGGCGAAAATCGTTACAGCTTTTTTTCTTTTGCCGCTATTTTTTCGAGCAGCGGATTCAGCTCTTCGTCCTTAACGGTCCGGCGGCTTTCGGAGGTTTCCATTTTCCCAAGCGCCTCCTTAGCCTCGTCGATTCTGTCCGGGAAATTATCGACAAGAAACTCGGCATACCAGAACAGGTATTTCGCCCTGTCCGGATACATTTCGAGCATCTGGTCGTATGTCTGCTCGGCTTTTTCAAGCTCACCCGCTTTTGTGAGGCAATTTGCCAATCGCGGGCGGAACAAACAATCCGGGCACAGTCGCACCGCATGCCCGGCGGCTTCGGCCGCGTCGTCGAATCTGCCCTGTTCTCTCAGGGCGCCGGCCAGCGCCCAGAAATTGTAGCCGTCCTGCGGCGATTTTTTGATGAGCTTGCGTGCGAGAGCTTCGGCTTTTTGCGGTGTTTTTTTCTCCAAAGGTGAAAATTTCGCCGCTACAAGATTGAGCTTGAGCATAGCCATATCATTCTTTGAAATCCGCATCGTGTGCGCTTTGGATTCGGCCTTTGCAAGCGCTTTTTCCGCTTGTTTCAGCTTTTTAGGCTGATGGCCAATAAGAAAACCGGCGTATTTAAACCAGCACTGCTGGCAGCCGCAGCTTTTTGTCATTTTTTTGTAGTTTTTCTCGGCCTCGTCGAGCCGGTCGAGCTTTACGAGTATATCGGCAAGGCCGCCGCGATAACCGGCTTTTGGATTCAGCTCTATCGCTTTTTGTATCGCTTCGAGGGCCTGCTCATTTTTGCCGCATTCAGAAAGGCAGAATCCGTAATAGTACCTGTAGTGCGAGTTGTTCGGGTCTTTCTCGATGAGCCGGCGGGCATATTCCTCTGCCCGGTTCGGCTCTGTTTGAGTTAAGAGGATAAGCTGATTAATTTCAGCCAACTGGTTGTTCGGATCTACCGTTAATGCCGATTCCGTCTCTACTAAGGCTTCTGCGTTGCGGTGACGGCGCATTAAATAATTGCCATAAGCGGCACGGGTGGAGGCGTTATCAGGGTCCAGTTGCAGGGCTTTTTTAAAACTCGAATCGGCAAGGGCGAGAAATTCTTCACGCGAGTCTTTACTACGCTGCGCTCCGGCGTCCGGCTCAAACGCCATCTTATTTGCAATCATCGCAAGAAACAAATGAGCGTAGCTCGATTCGGGCCGCAGTGACACTAATTTCTCCGCCGTTACGAGTGACTCTGCGGTATCTTTTTCCTGCAGAATCTCGAAATAATCCATGATACCTGAAAACGCCGGCTCTGCATCGGCGACCGGCTCGAAAGAAGCGGGGAAAAAACTTTTCGCGACGTACTGCAAATCGTTCTGCCTGAGAAGCTCCCAGACGGACTCGACGTTACTTCCGACCGCATCGAATACGAAAGTCACGGAAAGTAATGACGACAGACCCAGTTTCATTCCCGTTAAGGCGCTGATTACACCGGTGACTTTGGCGGATTCGGGAATGAGCATCGGCGAGCCGCTCCAGCCGCGAACAATAGGCCCGGCTCCCCTGAGTTTTAACCCGACAATGGGTTTTGTTACGTCCCGCTGCTCGATACTTAAAGTTGTGGTTCGTATCCGGCGGCCCAGCTGGTGCGGTTGTTTTGGTTTCCTTATAGGCCGGCTGAATACCGTGATTTGCCGGGTTTCCTGAAACTCTTCTTCGTCGGCCAGGGCCAAAGCCGGATGCGCTTGCCAGTCGGCTTTCAATATCGCCAAATCGGCTTTATCGTCGGTTGCCAAAACCCGGCATTTATAAATATCTCCATAATAGGGACTGATTGCGATGATTTCCGATGACATCGGACGCTCGGACCATTTCGCCGGCGTTTTTACGCAGTGCTTGGCCGTCAGGAGAATTGTGCCGTCCCCGATTGCAACGGCCACTCTCGGCCAGGAAAGGAGATTCTCGTTTTGCCTGTGGTCGAGATGAACCAGTAAAACAAGTGCGTTGGGGTCGTAGCCGTCTTTGAGCTGCAGACCTGTATCGCTTTTTTTTGCGAATTCGCCGCACCCGCAGGTCAAAATTGCCGCGGTTACCACTAATATAAGCAGTTTAACTTTATTTCGCATATTAGCCAACATACCAAGGTGGTTTTACTCTATAAAGGATATTTGCTATCCGATAAGTTACAGTCTTTTTAGGAAATTGTCCAGAATTGTTTGCGTTGGCGAATTATTGATTTACGGGACGAAGGCGTTTTCGTAATGTCGTATCTGAGGCCTGCCGGACTGGCCAAGAACTATCGTAACAATATCGAAGCGGCACGGGCGGTCTTCGATATCGTTGCTCGCGAGGAAATAACGGGCGGCTCTTTTTAATCTGGTTTTTTTGGCCGATGTGATGGAATCTTCAACCTCGGCGAATTTTTCGTCCGCCCTCGTCCTGACCTCGACAAAGACAATACCGCCGTCGGTATCGACCATGACCAGGTCAATTTCGCCGGTTTTGCATGAAAAATTTCGCGTGAGAGTTTTGAGACCTTTGCGTTTGAGGAATTTTTCGCTGCGTTGCTCGCCCCATTTGCCGAGCAGCTTCCGATCGGCTAAAAGTTTATTTCTGTTGATTGGAAAATTAAATATCAAAATGAAAAGTGTAAAATTAAGGATGGCGTCCGCAAAAGCCGGACGTCGAAGTTTTTAATTTTTACTTTTAACTTTTGATTTATTTCGAGACGGTATGCTCGCTGTGCCGCTGCGCCAGCTTAACGGCCTTGCCGGTCCTCTGGCGGAGGTAATACAGCTTCGCCCGTCGGGTTTTGCCGCTCCGGATCGGTTTGATATCAAGAACGTTCGGCGAATGCAGCGGGAAAATCCGCTCGATTCCCTCGTTATTAACGATACGCCTTACTGTGAATGTCTCGTTAATCCCCCTGCCTTTGCGGCTGATTACCGTGCCGGTGAATATCTGGGTTCGGGTTTTGTCGCCTTCCTGAATCCGGCAGTGGACATCGACAACATCACCGATATCGAAGCGAGGGATATTATCCTTCAAACATTTGCTCTCAACAGCGTCCAACATTTCTGTTTTCACTGAAAAATCTCCATTTATCTTTAATCTTAAATCTTAACTGGTATTTAGGAAATCAAATACGACACAAGGCTAAAATACCGAATCCCGAATTCTAACGGCTTTTATGGCAGAATACAAGTGTTTTTTTCAACAAGCGGCAAATTGCCCGTAGAATCGGCCAAAAATGTGCGTAAAGGCCTGAAAAAGCGGCAAATTCTCAAGAAAGAAGACTCAATGAAGCCGCCGGTTAAAACCCGTAAACCGGCTTAAGCTGCTCCTCGGTCGGCAGTTGCTCGTAATGCTCGCCTTTGGGGCCGATGTAAGTATCGCCCTTTTTCTCTACCTCGATGGGAGTAACGGAGCCGTTGCTGTTGTGAACCTGGATAACATATACTTCCTTGCATCCGTTGTCGTCTTTATCTTTGTGCTCTTTCTTTTCTTTCGGATTGTCGATTTGGTTGAGCAGCTCGCCGACGCCGAAAAGAGCCGCACCAATCGCCGCACCTTCGCCCTCTTCGTGGGACTGATAGCCGATGATTCCCCCGACAAGAGCGCCGCCCAACGATGCCCCGTAAATATCGCTCGCTCTCAATCCCTCTCCGCAGCCGCCGAGAAGCAGCGATGAGGCTATTACGGCGGCGACAACGACAACAGAAATTTTATTAGATGGTGATTTCATGTCCTTTCTCCCAAATTATTGTTATTCGGTTACTATCCAAATAGGTCTTTCCGTGTAAATATTTATACTTCACAATATATAAGGCACTTTCCCGCGACGAAAGCTCGAATATTTTATTCTTTTTTATTTTTGTTTCAAGGTTTTTTTATAGGCGGGTCGTTAACCAGCAGAGAATCAAGCGTATCCGACGGTTTACTGCCGAGCTTCGGGGGTATTCCCCGCCGGATATCTTCACCGTCCCAGGAGGTATAAATATTATCGTCGTTGACGCCGCAGTTCGGAGTTTTTTCCTGGTCAACATGGATATCCAAATACAGAACATTTTGCGCCTCAGGATGGGATGGTGTATTACCCGCATTGACGGCAATTCTATCGCCATCGGGATCGAATTTTTTGAAATCTTTAACCTTCCCGTCGGGCACGGCGATCCACGGATTTCTGTCGGCGGCCACCGCCATAGCGGGATCGCTCGATATTGATAGGTTATCATTACCGTACGGCATGTGATAAGAGTAGCTGCAATGCTTCCATGGTTCGGGGCCGAAATCCCAGAACTGGGTGACGTCCCTGTCCCGAATTCCGTATTTACTCGGAACGAATTCTTTTGTATTTAGATCATTTTTGCATATAAATCTTTTTGGTTCGAATTCAGAATATTTAACTAAAAGAAACAAGCTGGATGAAATAGTCACCCGGCCGCCACTTCTATCGGGGCTCAGGCCGTAAGCTAAATATCGGTTTGATGCCTTCCAGTCGAGAATTTGATTTGCCCATACGGAGGTATTGCCTCCGGCTCGTGGGAATTGGTCGTCATTTTCATTGGAGTAAATTACCATTGCCTTTCCCATGCCGGAAAGATTCGTGCCGCAGATCATTCTGTAAGGAGTACCTCTACTTTTTGGTGAAGTAGTAAACAAAATACTAAAGCATACACAGAATATTGGAATCAGAGCGGCTCCGATACCGAAACTTCTGCCCGTGATTAATCCACCGCTTTTTTCGATTCTTCCGATGCTGACAATCCCGAGTAAAAATGAAACTATAAACATAAAAGGGCCCAATAGAAAAGCTATATTTAAAGCGGTGCTGATCCATCCTCCACTTGACTCAGAGAATTGCCGGGAACTAAATGTAATGAAAAATGGTATGAGGTATAGTATTGTCCCACAAAGAGCAAAAATTACCGCTGTTATTGCGAGCCTGCTGACTCTGACTCTGATCTCGTACTTAAGTGTCGCTTTGCAGAATTGACACTCTTTGGCGTCGTTTGGATTTACCTTGCCGCACATAGGACAATACATTTTTCTCGCCTCCAATTCATACCGCCATTTTTTCGCCGAGCTACAAGTACAAATTCCCGCATATAAACTTAAAAATCAAATATAAAAAATCAAAATTGCCTGCCTCCGCGACTCTCGTCGCGAGACGAGGCGGCAGGCGGA
>JAFGBG010000212.1 GCA_016933295.1 Sedimentisphaerales bacterium
ATTCCATGCGGTGGTAAGGATGTCGTGCATATGTGCATAGTAAAGCCGCTCCCACTCGGGTTTCGCGGCGACCATCTTCTGCAAATATTCGTTATCTGAAATAAGTTGCGGGCCGGACAGCTTATGATCCAGGTCGTGCGTGAAATATAGGAACCGTCCGTCGGATGGTCGCCTGTAGAACATGGCATTGTGGTCGTTTCCACGAGAAAAGTTGTCTGTGTTCCCGGTGACGATACCATAGGCAAGGTAACGCAACCATTGATCCACGTCGGCCACGCTATCGACCTGGTCGTTGAACGCCGAGCCGGTCATACCCATGACCGTGGCAAAGTTAATCAAACCGCCGTAGTCATCCCGGGCCCGGTTGTTCTTGATCAAAAATGTATGGCGGTAATTTTCTTTGTCACTGCCAAGGTCCTGAATGCCGATGCCCGTATGACCCCCACTTTCACCATAATTCTTGTGGCCGTCAGGGAAGGCATTCGTGGGATAGTAGATATATTCGAATTCGAAGAGCTCCCCTTCGCCTCCGTTTTCGAACTGTCCGTCCAGGAACACATCGCTGTAGTGTCCAAGCTGCAACTGGGCCGGACTCGTATGTCTGCTGATCGGTGCAATCACCTTGATCATGTCGGAATATTTGCTCATCACTCCACCGCACCGGTTCATGGCCAGGTGGATCAGCGTTTCGGGCATGCGATTTAAATCCGGCAGGGCCGAACGGTCGACCGACACGTTATCAAGCACGCCGTTGAAGAGTTTCTCTGCGTTAAATCCGACCCGGTAACCCACCTTGAGTGACGCGTGCCTGCCGGCCAGGCTACCCTTCAAACGCACGCCGACATCGTAGTAGATGTCGCGATCCATGAAAATCACCGTTGCGCCGATAGGGTCGTTGCTCATGTAATTGCGATCGTTATCCATCCAGTCGGCATCAGCCTGCGTCATGATTATACGGAAGTTGTGCAGCCGCGGATCGGACAGACCATCGTTCACCATGTAAAGAGCTCGCGCCGCCGGTCCGGCGGCAGGAAACATCGATACTGCCCCCAGGCCGTCCTCGGCCTCCACATAAAACTGCACGATGGAAGAGGCCGACTGTCCGGGAATCGTCGCAGAATAATGGTCCTCACCGTAGCTTGTCATAACTCTCTGTCGCCATGAGCCGCCGTCGACCGCATACCAGAGATGGACCGAGGCTACGCCGTCCGGATCGTTCACATCGACCGAAATTCTCACCGGTTCAGCCACATCCGGTACGGCCGGTTTGTGCCGCATCGGCTCGAACGTTGGCCCGATGTTGCCTGCGTAGGCAGAGTTCTGCTTTCCCGGCGTTCCGTTGTCCATGGGGACCTGCAACACATGCGTTTTGGCTGCACGGTTGAAATATAGCCGCGTGTTGAGCAGGCGCGAGCCGCCGATCCATTTGGCCCGGAGAGTTATCCGATAGGTTTTGCCATTCTCCACGCTCTGGCCGTTGGCCAGCGTTATCTCGGCATGATTATGCATATGTTCCGTAGCGCCCGTAGCCACCAGCCGCAGCACATGATTCGCCGGATTATCAGGCTCGACGATCACCTCGCTGTGCCGATGGTTGCCGATAATCCGCCAGTTGCCGACACCGTTTTCAAAATCACGCGTGGATATCAATTCCGTATCGGCGCCGCCGGGATCCTCGATGATGCTGATATCGTCGAGTAGCACCTCGCTGGCATCCAGCAGCCCCAGCACAAAATCCTGCCACTGGCTATCAGGCCCCACGGGGCTGGCGCTTGCCGTGACCTGGTACGAGTATTCTTGCCACCCCGAATGCAGGCTTTCATCACTGGCGGCCCAGGCCTCGGGAATGTTGTTGTCGGCAAAAGGATCGCGCAGCTCCAGGCTCGAACCTCTTCCATCCGCCCATTGGGGCCAGCGTCCGCCATCGAAATACTCAACCTCGTCGGCAGGATTGCCTGCCGCATCCAAGAGCAGAAGCCGCTCGCCGCCATTGGCAAGGGAACCGGAAAAATCACTCACCACCAGGTATTCACCTGATGCGAGCATAGTGCCGGCGGTGAACTCGTAACGGATACCGTCATCGAACTTCCAGCCGGACAGATCCACTGTCTCCGGCCCCCGGTTGTAGAGTTCTATCCATTCCTCGTCCGATTCGGCGTAGGAACTGCCGGTATTCGTGGGTTGATGATGGTACATTATTTCATTGATGACAATGTCGTCATTCAACGCGAAGACATTCGCGGAACCCGGCGTCGGTATCGAAGGATGCAGCCACGCATTCCCGTAGCGCCCACGCAAAGAATTTTTGGCCACGCGTGCGTCCGCAACCGATTCGCCGCCGGGGCGATAAAGGAAGATCGGCTCCTCGTCGACGGCGGTAAAACCGAGCTGGGCGGCAGTCAAAAGCAAGAATCCTCCCTCGGGCAGGGATGAACCGGGCAGTGTGTATGTGCGTGCCGGATCACCGGCAACCGAAACGACGTAGTCAGCACAATCAAGCGTCGAATCGCTGTTGTTTTTCAGTTCTATCCACCACGGCGTGTCGGTCACACCGGCGACTTCGTTGATGACCAGCAGCGGGACATTCAGCAGGTCGGCATCCTCACCAACGCCGAAATTGGACCGGCCGGGAGTACCGCCCACTCCGCCGGAATGCCAGTTGGCTGCAGACGCGCTGGCAGTGAACGGATCGATCTTGGCCAGTGACGCCCCCGAGCCGTCGGGCGCAACCGGCCACCGGCCTCCGTCGCCGTACTCGATTTCGTCCATGATGCGACCGCTGATGTTTTCCAACCGGATAGATTCGCCACCATTCGCCAACTGCTTATTGAATGGCCCAAGCACGCCGGAAATGCCTGCCGCCGCTTCGAGCACTGCCGGTGACTTCGCAATCACCAGACACCCCTCGCTCGGAGCGGTTGTGCCGACCGGGAAGGTGTACTCAATGCCGCCTGCGAGTTTCCACAACGAAATGTCCATGTCGTAGGAGAGGGTGTTGTAAATCTCCACAAACTCCAGCTCCTGCGCGTCGTTCCCGGGATTGTACATGATTTCGTTGAACATGATCACACTGCCACGGACCGGTGCCACCGTGACAACAAGTCCGGCGAAAATCAGCATGCGCATAGCTGTCCGTGTAAATTCACACATCGAAACAACATCCTTTACAGTAGAAAAAAAATCTGTTTATACCCCACAACGTAAACAGACACCACACAGAGAAGCCCTTTATTTGCTCAATTCCTGTACACCTCCTGCACATGATGAACGATAGGTTATCGAATCAGTTAACCGAACTGATAGGAAATTTTATTTCCACCAACGAATGTTATTATATCACTTGCGGGTATCGTTATTCAAGGAAAAACAGGATTATCGTTATCATTCTATATTTTTCCAATATTGTTGAGACACTCTTCCAAATTCGTATAGCCGTCCGAATCGGAATCAGCAGAGCCGTCGGCCGCGTCATTGGAATTCATTTTATACTTCAGCTCACGGTCATCGGGCATGCCGCCACCGTCAGTGTCACGAAGTCCTGCAGCACTCTTTAAAACCGGCCCGCCTCCGACCTCCTTCCGACTATTAATTATACGGCCTTCGCCTTTTTGGACTTTTTCAGGAAATTGAAAGCATAACAGTTTTCAGGTGATATTATCTCCCCAAAATATCTCCACAGAGGCTGATTTTGCTGAAATCGAGTCCGAATGAATGTCGATTTTTTGCCGAAAAGTGGGTATTTTAGATTTAAAATCGGATTCAATGTCCTTTGCGCATATTAATATTTTGCTATGCTGAATTGCAAACATTTCAAACGTCCTCTCTCAGGTTTGAACTCTGATTTCTAAGTTTATTGCCGCAGTTAATAGCTAAGGTTATAATACTTTCCAGCAACTTTAATTATCTTGTAGTTGAATTGAATAAAAACTTATTCGATAAGGAAATAAGGAAATGAATATGCTCCGGAAGAAAACATTTGCCGGATTATTGCCGGTGGCTATCGTATTTATATTGTGCCTGACAGTGGCTGCGTCACGATGCGAGGGATGTTTTTCGATAGTAGCAGGCAAAAACGTATCGATGGATGGGCATGTGATTGTGGGCCACAATGAGGATAATTCTCCGCCTCAAATTGTAAATCATCACAAAATCCCGCGCATAAAACACTCATCCACGGAAACGGTGAGGCTACTTAACGGCGGCCAATTATCTCAGGTCGAACAAACATGGGCTTATATCTGGTCGGAGATGCCGGGTGTGCTTTTCTCAGATGGCTATATCAATGAATGGGGTGTTTGTATCACATCGGATAATTGCCCCTCGCGAGAAGACAAGCCTGAAATTACCGGTGGTGGAATCGGCTATATGCTGCGGCGCCTGATTGCCGAGCGAGCCAGGACTGCACGCGAAGGAGTTCTATTTGCTGGAAGTCTTGTGGAACGTTTCGGCTATATTGACTCAGGCCGGACATATATCATCTGTGATCCAGATGAAGGATGGCTTTTCTGTGTTGTCAACGGCAAGCACTGGCTGGCGCAACGTGTCCCCGATGATGAAGTAGCAATGGTTGCCAATACTTATACGATACGCCAGGTTGACCTCTCTGATAGTGATAACTTCCTTGGATCTAAAAATATCATAGATTATGCCGTTTATAGAGGCTGGTACAATCCGAAAGAAGGCAAGCCGTTTGATTTCTCTGCTGCTTATGCAAATCCAATGTCGGCTTCGAGTTTTTCCAACTTCGGCAGACAGTGGACCGGGTTCAGATATATATCTGCTGTATCGATTCCTCCCAGCCCGGAGTTGCCCTTTTCGGTCGTACCAAAAGGCAAGGTCGGCGCAGCCGAGATTATGCAGATACTTCGTCACGACCATGAAGGGATGGATATTCAATCTCTGTCACTATTAAAAATTCCGCAGGAAAGCGGCTGCCCAATCTGCAGAAGTTCCACACAGACCAGCTTTGTTACTCAGTTACGCAGGACTATGCCTCTGGATATCGGCATTGTTTACTGGACATGCCTTGCTCAGTCTCGCACTTCGTTTTATATTCCTTTTCATTTTGGTATTTCTGAATTCCCCGCGGGATTTTCATCGGACTCTCAAAGACCGTCGAAAACTTATTTTGATAACATGATCGCTCGCCCCTTCCGGGCCGATCCACTCCATG
This sequence comes from Sedimentisphaerales bacterium, assembly GCA_016933295.1. GTDB lineage: Bacteria > Planctomycetota > Phycisphaerae > Sedimentisphaerales > Anaerobacaceae > JAFGPS01. Next base: position 5,174 of record JAFGBG010000212.1, read on the forward strand.
CTTTTTGGATGTTCTCTAATTTTTGTAACAAGATGCAGGGTGCTTCTGCTGATACAATTAACCGAGCAAAAGAATTCACTGAAGTCATCGAGGGGAATGCTTTTACTTTGCAAAATCCACTTGAAGAAGCTGCTCAACGGTTGTACACAAATGATAAAGATGCGGCGATGCGAATGTTAGCAAACTATTCCAATGGAATTTACCTGTCATCAGTGGAGGCGATGCATAGAGTGCTGTCGGAAAGGTAATTTAGTAATCCAGTAGGAGTGAAAGGTTTACAAAAATAGGAGTATTGTCATACTTAATCCTCTGGAAATATGATTGTGAAGATGAAAATCCATACAACCGTTATACAACCATAAAGGCCATTATCTCCCGATTTATTAAAAAGTCTATTCCATAACTGTTTTACTATCAAGCGTTTATAAAACCGAAAAATATGCAACCGAATAATGGTTTTTCGAGGCGTTCTGCCGTCTCGAAAACCTTGTTGTACTAAACGCGGGGGGTATAATGTGAAGCATATTGGATTATTTTTATGCGATTTTTGACGTGTCCGGCAAAAAGATCGAAGGGATCATTGCAAAATATGACTGTCAATCCAGGGTGTGTGGTGTTTTTACCGCTTCAACGGTCCATGCATACAGACCGGCAGCGATGGTCGGGTGCATCGCGTTAGAACCGACGTAATGTTTCAGTGAATGAGATTTTCCTCGCTTACTGCATGGAGGTCAATCGTTGATGAGATGGACTTCGTGAACGCGGCCTTGGCAATCGTTCAAGCAAGATCAACCGGTCACTGCCGCAGTAAGGACATTTCAATGTTTTGGCAGGGTTCGCCAAATCTTTATCTTTTGTTTTTGCCGGTGCCTGCCCTGATATCAGGGCCGCTATGTGGATTTTGGCGGTGATATTCAAGAATCCAGTCAAAGACTTGCTGCTCTGTGAGCTTAGCCGGTGAACACCAGAAGTGCTTGATGAGCCCCTCGATGACAGTGAGATAGGTCCTTCGGGACGTACTGGCCAGACCGGCCAGCTCCATATCCGTGATAAATTTAAATTTTAACTCATTTACAGAAGGCCAACGCGCTGACTTTGATATTGGATTGGCGGGTTCCTGCTGAGTAACATTTGGCTTGTTCATGGTTCATTCCTCAAAATAAATGTCTGAAAAGATGCTACGCCCAGTGCCGAGCAATATAAAGACAGTATATGACCAATGTATGCGGACAGGAAATGGTTTTGAGAAATGAATCAAAAGCTCTATCAGTGGGAAAAACTACGGCGGAGCCGTTTAGTACAACATCTTAAGTATCCTGTTAACCGGGAGATGGTCAGATAAAAGGCGCACGTACGCCACCTTCATAGTTGCTGTTCTTGCGCCCTTTTTCTTTCAGCGATTTAAGCATCTCGCCAACGCTACAGTCAGTATCCATAATCGAACCTGCTTAAAGCCCTATCCCGGATTTGTCCACAAGTCCCTCAGAAGCGGCCAATGGAATGTGAGGTTCAGATTTTTCTATGTTATAGCTCAATCCTTGAACAGGAGCGGAGCGAACTGATAGATGCTTCGTCGCCAGGACTGGAACTCGTGTGCCGTATCCGCCGAGACGTAGAAAACGCTGTTGATACCGGCTTGTTTCAATGCATCGGCATTCGCTTTTGGATCGCCGCCAAAGGGACCGCGTCCGCCGCCTCTGCGGTTCTCAAGCTCACGACTGCCGTAGCTAACGAATACCAGCTTAACCTTTTCCTTGAAACCGGGAGTGTCGTTGACATCCTCCGGGGAGATGGACCCGCCGCTTAACAGGCCGATGTGCGAGAACTTATCGAGATTCTTCAGGGTAATCGTCCTGGTCTCCATTCCGCCCATGGATAGACCCGCCATTGCGCGATTCGGTTGATCGGAGAGCGTACGGAAGTTGGCATCAATATAGGGGATCAGCTCATCTACGAGAACCGTCTGGAAAGGACCGATATCGAAATTTCTTAGGCCGCCGAAGCGGATTTCGTTGGTCATGCCATAGGTCATTACGATGAGGAACGGCTTGGTCTTGCCTTCGGCGATCAGGTTGTCCATTATCAGGTTGACGCGGCCCTGATTGCTCCAGGCGGTTTCATCCTCACCCCAGCCGTGCTGCAGATATAGTACCGGATATCGTTTGGTCAGGTCCTTGTCGTAGTCGGGCGGCGTGTACACAAAAGCGCGGCGCGAGGTGCTGGTACTCTTCGAAGGGAAGAGAATCTGCTGCACGCGGCCGTGGGGAACGCCTTTGAGAGCGTAGAAATCCTGGTCATGTGCGGGAACTTCGATGCCGCTTTCCCAACGAGTAGAACCATAGAAGTTCAAGGTACCGGGATCGTTAAACGTACCCCCATCAATCGTAAGATGGTAGTAATGGAAGCCTTCATCCAGCGGACCTGCCGTTGTGCCTATCCAGAAGCCGTCCTCGGCTTTGGTGAGGCTGGTGCCCCCGCGTCCGCCCAGGCTTACACTAACGCTTTGGGCCTGGGGCGCTACGATGCGGAATCTCGCGTAGCCTTGGGAGTTGACCTGTGGATACTCCTGGCCGGGTTGGTTCAACGTCGAGGGCTTGAAGTCTTCCTTAATCGCCGGCCGGTCTGTCTGAGCTAAACAGATTCCACCTGTTATTACAGCCGCCAATAAGATAACTATAACCTTGTGATTCATTTGATAACCTCCTGATTTATTTGATTTTTATCATATCTGCTCGTCACATTGACTCATATTTTAGAAATTTTATCCCTACAACTAATACCAGTCAGATAAACATTTTTTTCAAACCACAATCGAAGAGATTATGGTTCCGATGATTCATCCAGCTCCAGGCGAAGATAGTCGTAAATGATACCGTTAGTAACAGACCCGGCGGGCACTACGAGTTTCATAACGTTGGTCCCGGCCTTCATCAGTGAGGCGTCGAA